>JAGKSZ010000283.1 GCA_018991295.1 Porphyrobacter sp.
AGGTCATGCCGCGCGCGGCCTTTTCGGTGGCGATGCACGCGCCCAGCGGGAAGCCGCCGCCGATGCCCTTTGCCGTGGCAAGGATATCGGGCTCGATCCCGTAGTGCTCATAGGCGTAAAGCTTGCCGGTGCGCGCCACGCCGCACTGGACCTCATCGAGGATCAGCATGATGCCGTGTTCGTCACACAGGGCGCGCAGGCCCTCCATGAATTCCTGCGAGGCAGGGCGAATCCCGCCCTCGCCCTGAATCGGCTCAACCAGAATGCCTGCCGTCTGCGGCCCGATCAGCGCCTTGGCCGCTTCCAGATCGTCAAACGGGGCATATTTGAAGCCGGCCAGCAGCGGCGCAAAGCCGTGGTGCATCTTTTCCTGATTCGACGCCGAAATGGTCGCCATCGTCCGGCCGTGGAAGGCGTTGTGGAAGGTGATGATCTCGAAGCGGCCGGCGTCGCCTGCATCGCCCGCATTCTGGTGATAGGCGCGCGCAGTCTTGATCGCGCATTCCACCGCCTCGGCACCCGAATTGGTGAAGAACACCGTGTCGCCAAAGGTCTTGTCGACCAGCCACTGCGCCAGTTTCTCGCCTTGCGGGCTGCCGTACAGGTTGGAGACGTGCATCAGCGTTGCCGCCTGTTGCTGGATCGCACCGATCAGGCCTTCATGCGAATGGCCGAGCAGGTTGACCGCAATGCCGCTGGCGAAATCGAGATAGCGGGTGCCGTCTTCACCGATCAGATGGCAATGCTCGCCGCGCACCGGCCGGACTCCGCTGCGCGGATAGACGGGCATGAGCGGGGTAATCGACATGGGCTTCACTTCCTGAACTTGAAAATCGGGGGGACTGAAACGCAAATGGCGGCCCTGAACCAGAGCCGCCATCTGCCTTGCCGTTTAATCTTCCGCTTCCCCTTGGTCAAACCGCGGGGAGCGGCTTGCGGCTGGGTCAGCCTTCGATCGGTGCCAGATTGACGGCGGAGTACTTTCCGCGTCGATCGACTTCGAGATCGAATTCGTAGCGTTCGCCTTCGTTGAGGGCGGAGAGCCCCGAACGCTCGACCGCGCTGATGTGCACGAAGGCGTCCGGCTGGCCATCATCACGCACGAGGAAGCCGAAGCCCTTCATCGCGTTGAAGAACTTGACCGTGCCCTTGGCGCGTTCACCCGTCAGCTCGCGCTGCGGCGCGGCGGGCTTGGCCGCCACGGCGATCACATCGCCCACAACCTGCAGATCCTGCGCCGACACCTTGCCGCCGCGATCCACGAGGTTGTACTGGAGCTCCTGCCCTTCAGCCAGGCCTTCAAGGCCGGCACGTTCGACCGCGCTGATGTGAACGAACACATCTTCGCCGCCGCCATCCTGCTGGATGAAGCCAAAACCCTTCTGGCTGTTGAAGAACTTCACCGTGCCCTTGCCGGTGCCGACGATCTGGGCAGGCATGCGGCTGAAACCGCCGCCACCACCGCCGCCGCCACCCGGGCCGCCAGGGCCACGCGGGCCGCCGCCGAAGCCGCCGCCACCGCGAGGGGCACCGCCGCCGCCGCCGTAGCGATCACCGCCACCACCGCCGCCGAACCGGTCGCCGCCGCCAAAGCGGTCACCACCGAAATCGCGCGGGGGCGAGAAACCGTCATTCCCGCCGCCAAACGGATCGAAGCCATCTTCGCCGAAACCGTCGCGCTTGTCACGGCCGCGCCGGCGTCCCCTATCGTAACCCATAGATCAGTATGTACCTTGCCTCACTGCCCGTCCTCCATTGCGCCGATGTCGTGGACAGTGAGCCGCACCGGACACAGACGCCCCGGTCTTGTGGTCCGGCAGCGCACGTGGGCCAAGGTATAGCGCACAAAAGCTTGCTTTGCGAACGAAATTACCGAAGCCCCGGCTGCGGCGATGCGCGCTGCCATGCAGGCGCTTGTGCGCCCCTGCGGCTTTGGGCATGAACAAGGGCCAAGGGTCACAGGAAAGCAGGACGGATCATGAGCGATTTTCGCCGCCTCAACGAAAATGTGTTGGTCAGCCCGCAACTTGCGCCGGAGGATATCGCCGCCGCGGCTGCTCTGGGTGTCACCACCATCGTCAACAACCGCCCCGATGGCGAGGACCCTTCCGCCCCGCAGGGCGATGCGATCGAAGCCGCCGCTGCTGCTGCCGGGATGAATTATGTCGCCATCCCGATCGGCCATTCCGGCTTCAGCGAACCGCAGGTCAGCGCCATGATCGCGGCGCTGGAACAGGCCGAGGGGCCGATTCTCGCCTATTGCCGTTCGGGCACCCGGTCGACGCTGCTGTGGGCGCTCGCCAGCGCCAAACAGGGCGAAGACCCGGATACCATCGCCCGCACAGCGGCGCAGGCGGGCTATGACGTCAGCCCGATTCGCAGCCTCATCGATATGCTGGCGGCACGCTGAGGCGCCCATAGCCCATGGACCTGCTGCTCCAGACCGGCGGCTCCCTGATCGCGATCCTCGCGCTGGCGGGGCTCGCGTGGTGGCTGAAGCTCGGGCCGGTGCCGCAGCTGGACAGTGACGAGGCTGTTCGGCGAGCCGCCGCCGAGGTCGAGGACGGTTTCGAACCCGTCGCCATCACCCATGACAGCAAGGCAGCACTCGCCCGCAATGGCGCAGGGCAGATCATGGTGATCAAGCGCCACGGCAACCGCTTTGCCGGCCGGTTGCTCGGCCCGGGCGCAAGGGCACGCCTGTGGCGCGACCTTGGCCAGACCGCGATCGAAGTCGATCCGGGCGAACGGCGCTTCGGCAAGGTGTTCATCGACATCCCCGACGCCGAGGCTTGGGCCGACGCGATCAATGAGATAAACGGGCCGCGTCATGCCTGACTTCAACCCCACCCAATATGCCGTGCCGCTGTTTGTCATCGCGGTGCTGGCCGAGATGATCTGGGCCAAATTCCGCGCGCCGGATGCCTACGAGCCTAAGGACACCCTGGTCAGCCTTGCCTTCGGGCTGGGTTCAACCGTGGCGGGCGCGCTGCTCGGCGGGTTTGCGCTCACGGTGTTCATCAAGACCTACGAATACCGCATCTTCGACTTCGGCCCGCAATGGTGGGCAGTGTGGTGGGCCTGGCCTGTGTGCTTCGTGCTCGACGATCTCAAATATTACTGGGTCCACCGCGCCGGGCACCGCATCCGCTGGATGTGGGCAGCCCATGTGAACCATCATTCGAGCCAGCACTACAACCTCTCCACCGCGCTCAGGCAGACGTGGACGGGATCGCTGACCTTCGGCTTCCTGTTCGCGGTGCCACTGGTGCTCTTGGGCTTTCACCCGGCGATGATCGCGATCTGCGGCGGGGTCAACCTCATCTACCCGGTCTGGATCCACACCCAGGCGATCCGGCGGAAGCCCCCCCGGTTCCAGGCGGGGGGGAAAACGCCCCCCCACCACCCCGGCCCCCACACCCCCAACCCCCCCTATCTCGACACCAAATAATCCGGGGTGTGTCACCGTGTGGGGCAACAATGTTTGGCACCCTCACCCCCGG
>JAGKSZ010000284.1 GCA_018991295.1 Porphyrobacter sp.
GCGCGACCCGGACGGCGCCATGCTGCCCGCCTTCGAAGCCGGCGCGCACGTGGACGTGGCGCTGGGCAACGGCCTGCTCAGGCAGTACTCGCTTTGCGGCAGTCCGGCGGAGCGGGACTGCTACCGGCCGGGCGTCGGCCTCGCGCCGGATTCGCGCGGCGGCTCGCGCTACATCCACGAGCAGCTGCAAACGGGCGAGCGGATCGACGTCAGCGAACCCAGGCAGCTGGTCGGGCTGCATGCGGCCAGCCGATGCCCCCGGTCTATAACAGCTACACCCGCCTTGCCGCCGATCCTGAGCATGATCCATCGCGGGAAGCGGAGCGGATGATCTTCGGGCCATTGTTCCGCACCGGGTTCCTGATCGAATACTTCCTGCGCGGGGCCGACTGGTTCGGCGCTGAGCAGCTGGTGGTCACCAGCGCATCATCCAAAACCGCGATAGGGCTGGCCAGTGTGGCGCGGCAATCATCGCCGGGCGTGAAGCGCATCGGTCTGACCTCGCCGGGCAATGTCGCCTTTGTTGCGGCCAGCGGGCTTTATGATGAAGTGCTCGCCTATGACGATATTGATCGTCTGGCAGTGGTTCGCAGCGTTGCGGTCGATTTTGCGGGCAATGCCGATGTGCTGGGGCGCATTCATCGCCATTTCGAGGACGCGCTGGCCCATTCGGCGCTGGTTGGTGCTACACATATCGAAGCGCGCTCGACCTTTGGCGGCGCAGAGCCGTTGCCCGGCCCCAAGCCCGCGTTGTTCTTCGCGCCCGACCACGCGGTGGCCTTCTTCAAGGCGCACGGTGCCGAGGAGGGCGGCAGGCTGGTGGCGGCGGCATGGCGCGAATTCCTCAAGGCTGCCGATGGCACTATCGCCATCGAACGCCTGCCGGGGCTGGAGGCAGCGCGCACCGTGTTCACCACGATGCTGGCAGGACAGATCGACCCGGCCAAGGGCATCGTGATCGAGCCCTAGGCCGGGTCGCCCCTGCTATGGGGGCGGCAGATTACTCCGCAGCTTCCGCCAGTTCCACCCGCTGCGGCCCACGGATCAGCCCGCCCGGCGTCTCGCCCGTCCACGTGCCATCGCGAAAGGTGACCACGCCGGATTTGATCGTGGCGACATAGCCTTCGGCCTTTTGCAGCAGCCGCTTGCCACCTGCGGGCAGATCAAACGCCAGCCACGGCTTGCCAAGCTTCAGCCGCTCCATGTCGATCACATTGAGGTCCGCGAGGTATCCCGGCGCGATCACTCCGCGATCCTCAAGCCCGTAAAGCACGGCCGTATCGCGGCACTGGCGCTTGATCGCCTGTTCGAGCGTGATCGTCGCCCCGCGCTTGCGGCTCTTGACCCAGTGTTCGAGCATGAAGGTGGGCGAGGCCGCATCGCAGATCGTCCCGCAATGCGCGCCGCCATCCGACAGCGAATTGACCGTGTCATCAGCGTGCTGGAGCGGGTGCAGGAAATCGAGATTGCCATCGGCATAGTTGAGGATGGGGAGGTAGATGAAGCCCCGGCCATCGTCCCGGCACAGCAGGTCATAGGCATATTCCTGCGGGGCCACCCCTGCGGCCAGCGCACGGGCGTTGATGCTGGCATCGGCGGCGGGTTCGTAATCGAAATCGGGGTCCATCTCGAACTGGAGGGTCCAGCCCATGCTGATCGCCATCACCACCCCGCCGATATCCTTGGGGGCATCGGTGTAATCATTGGGCTCGGCCAGCAGCTGCGCCTTGAAGGCCGGATCGAGCAGCCGGGCGCGCTGTTCCTCCCACGGCAGATCGGCAATCGCCATCCAGCTCGGACGGAAGCGGAAGGGGTGGACGGTGCCCTGCCATGCCATGACGATCCCGTTCCCGCGCAGCGCGATCTGGGCGACGATGTTGGCGCCATTATCATTTTCGGCGCGCATCGCGGCGATCTGTTCATCGAGCGGCATTTCCTTGGCGATGGATTGCAGCGCGGCGAAGGTGACGGGGATGCCGGCCTCGCGGGAGAGCTGCCCCATCCAGCCGAATTCGTTCCATTCGCGCTTCAGGTCGCTGGCGATTTCGAACACTGCGTGCCCGCCCGCTGCCCGCGCGCGGCCCATCGCCTTGCCGATGGCGATCAGTTCCTCTGCGGTGGCCGTGGTGCCGGGGACCAGCTCGCCGTCGACCGATTTGTGCAGCACCGTGCGCGAGGTCGAAAAGCCCAGCGCGCCCGCCCGCACGCCTTCCTCGACGATGGCGGACATGGCGGCGATGTCCTCGGCCGTCGGCACCGCGCCGGGCTGCTCGCGGTCACCCAGCACATAGGCGCGCACCGCGCCGTGGGGCACATGGGTGCCGACATCGACAGTGCGGGGGAGCTTTTCCAAAGCATCGAGATATTCGGGGAAGGTTTCCCAGTCCCACGTCATCCCTTCGGCCAGCGCGGTGCCGGGAATGTCCTCGACCCCTTCCATCAGGCTGATCAGCCATTCGTGGCGATCAGGCCGTGCAGGCGCAAAGCCGACGCCGCAATTGCCCATGACGACCGTCGTGACCCCGTGCCAGCTTGATGGGGCCATTTCCTGATCCCAGGTGGCCTGCCCGTCATAATGGGTGTGGATGTCGACAAAGCCGGGGGCGACGATCTTGCCGCTCGCATCGATTTCCTCGGCCGCGCTGCCGGTCACCCGGCCCACGGCCGCGATCAGCCCGTCCTTCACCGCAACATCGCCGGTGAAGGCCGCAGCCCCGGTGCCGTCGACGATCGTGCCGCCCCTGATGATGAGGTCGTATTGCGCCATTTTTCTCTCTCCCGTTTGATCGGGAGGATGTCGCAAACCGGGCGGGGTGTCCAGCCGCAGCCGCTGTTTCAGGCGGCTGAGCGGGCCGCTTCCTTCACCGTTTCGGGCGCGCCCAGAAATTCGCGGATTGCGGCGACGCTTTCCTCGGCATGGGTGAGCAGGAACAGGTGCCCGCCGCCTTCAAACGTCAGCAGCCGCGAATTGGGGATCATCGCCTTCAGGATCTTGCCGTTGATAAGCGGCACGATCTGATCATCCTCGCCCATCATGATCAGCGTTTCCTTGGTCATGAAGGGGAGCGCCGGCAGGCTCGTCCAGCCCAGCATGCACATCAGCTGATACATGTAACCGCGCGGCGAAGGGGGCTTCAGGCGGCTGATATGGCTGGATTTGTGATCCTCGCCTTCGGTCTGGGTGAGGCCGCCATAAAGCGTCTTGAAATGCTTCGCCATGAAATCGGGGTCCACATAGCGGCGCGGATCGGCCATCTTGGTGAAGGCCGCCGGATTGCCCGGCACCATCAGCATTCCCGGCGTGGTGGCGATCAGCGTCAGCCGCCGGGTCAGCCCCGGGTGCTGGAGCGCAAAGTGCTGCGCCATCGCGCCGCCCCACGAAACGCCCATCACATCGACCTGATCGAGGCCGAATTGTGCGAGCAGCTGGGCGGCGGTCCAGCTCATGGTGAAGGGGTTGTAGGGGATCAGCGGATCAGGCGATTCGCCCGTGCCCGGCATGTCGAACATGATGAAGCCGCGTTCCGGCATCGCCGCTGCCAGCGGAGCCACAGCTTCGATATTCGCGCCGATGCCGTTGAAGAACAAGACCGGCAGATGATCGGAGGGCATATCGAGCCGCCAGGCCGCAGTCCGTAGCGTCCGCCCGCCCACCTGGGCCATCGAGACGACCGCGTCGTCCATGGGATTGGTCACCTATTCACGTCCTTTCAATCGCCCCCGCAAGGAGGGCGGGTTGGGCGCGCACGCCGATCCCATAGCGCGCGCGCCCACAAGCTTTTCGCCGCCTTCCGGTTGCCCGAAACGGCTGTGGCGCATCAAGGCCTTATCAGACTTCTTCGACAACGTAGAGTCCCGGTGCAGGATCAGATGCCGGATAGGCCTTGCTGCCCAGTGTCGCAGGCGCAGCCTTCTTCTTGCCGGAACGCTTCTGCACCCACTCCATCCACAGCGGCCACCAGCTGCCCTTGACCTCTTCGGTGCCCTGCAGCCATTCATCAGCGGTGGCCGGGAGCTTGCCCGGCTTGGCCTGCACGAAATACTTTGCCTTGGGGTTGCCCGGCGGGTTGAGGATCGCCTGCATGTGGCCGCTCTGCGAGAGCACGTAGGTCACGTCCTTCGATCCGAACAGCTGGGTCGAACGATAGGTCGCCTTCCACGGGGTGATGTGATCGGTCACCCCGCCAAGGATGAACAGGTCCGCCGTCACCTTGCTGAGATCGACCTTGTGCCCGGCCATCTCGACTTCGCCCTGCTTGGTGAAGGCAAGGGTTTCGAACAGGGTCAGGAAATCGCCCATCAGGCTGGAGGAAAGGTTGGTGGCATCCGCGTTCCAGAACAATACGTCGAAGGCGGGCGGGTCCTGCTCCAGCAGGTAGTTGTT
>JAGKSZ010000049.1 GCA_018991295.1 Porphyrobacter sp.
GACGCTCTTCCGATCTACGCGATGTGAAGCTTTCGCGGATCGCCTTGAAGCCCACCACCATGTCCGCCACCATCTCGGTATCGGAATTGCTGCGCACGCGGGTGGCAATCACCCAGGGCAAAAATTCGCCATAGCGGCCCACATCCGCGACCAGATCGAACATCTGCTCGGCGCTGTAGGGCAGGCGGCGGGTTTCGCGGATGCCGGGCATCAGGCCTTTGCGCGCTCTTGTGCGCGGGCAAGCTTTTCCTCGCGCGCGGCACGCATCTTCGCAAAATCCTCGCCCGCGTGGTAGCTGGAACGGGTCAGCGGGCTGGAGGCGACCTGCAAGAAGCCCTTGGCCCGCGCGATCGCGCCATAGGCAGCAAACGCCTTGGGGGTCACGAATTCCTCAACCTTGGCGTGCTTGGGCGTGGGCTGGAGATATTGGCCCATGGTGATGAAATCGACCTCGGCCGAGCGCATGTCGTCCATCACCTGATGCACTTCGAGGCGCTGTTCTCCCAACCCCAGCATGATCCCCGATTTGGTGAAGATCAGCGGATTGTGCGCCTTCACCTCCTCGAGCAGCCGCAAGGACGCGTAATAACGGGCGCCGGGGCGAATGGTGGGATAGAGCCGCGGGACGGTTTCGAGGTTGTGGTTGTACACATCCGGTCCCGCCTCGCAGATCATTTCCACCGCGCGGCGCATCTTTCCGCGGAAATCGGGGGTGAGGATTTCGATGGTGGTGTTGGGCGTGGTGCGGCGCAGCGCCTCGATCACCTTGACGAACTGGCTGGCCCCGCCGTCGGGCAGATCGTCACGGTCAACCGATGTGATGACGATGTGTTCAAGGCCCATCTTCGCTGCCGCAATGGCAGTGTTTTCGGGCTCGAACGGGTCCACCGCCTTGGGCATCCCGGTCTTGACGTTGCAGAAGGCACAGGCCCGCGTGCAGACATCGCCAAGGATCATCACTGTGGCGTGCTTCTTGGTCCAGCACTCGCCGATATTGGGGCAGGCCGCTTCCTCGCACACCGTATGAAGGTTCAATTCGCGCATCAGCCGGCGCGTTTCATTGTAGCCCTCGCTCACCGGAGCGCGCACGCGGATCCAGTCGGGTTTGCGCTGGCGGACGGGCCGTTCGTCGGGAACGGAAGGCTGCGGCGTGCTGGCGAGGTCGTTCATGAGGGCCATTTAGGCGCGCTGCACCGCCGCCGCAAGCGCGCTGCGCCTTGCAATTGCCGCACACACTCCTGACAAAAAAGAGCGCCGGTGCGGTTTCCCGCCCGGCGCTCCTTCAATCGGCCAGTTTGCGGTGATTACATGCCAGTCGCCGCTGCCGGTGCGCCTGCGCCAGCCTGCTGCTCGGCATAGGCGCTCCACAGCCGTGCGATCGGCGTGCGCACGCCCTCTACCTTGGCAAAGGTCGCCTGAGCCGCGGCAATATCGCCCGCACCGATCTGGGCAATGCCAAGGCGGGTCAGCGAAAGGTTGCGATCAACCTCGGGCATCGACAGGCTGCGCTCGTAGAAACCGGCAGCCTTGGCGTATTCGCCGTAGCTGAGGAAGGTGTCACCTGCCGCAATCACCGTGCGCAGCCGCGCGGCAGGGGCATTGGCGTCACGTTCCAGCGTCGGCAGCGCCGCCTTGTCCTGTACGATCAGGCCGCTGACGGTCTTGTACTGTTCTTCCACCCAGGTGTCGCTGCCCTTGGGGATCGCGCCCTTGGCATTGGCTTCCTCGATCACGGTCTTGACTTCAAAAGGCAGGCGGCGCGGATCGGCGGATTCGATGTAGAAGATATAGTCGTTCTTCTCTTTCAGCGTGCCGACCTTCTTGCCCAGACGGAGCAGATCGAGCAGCACCGGCCCTTCAAAATCATTGAGATTGCGCGTCAGGTTGACGGCATCGCGCCAGTTATCCTCAGTGGGGTAATCGATCACCCAGCCCTGCACAAAATCATAGACCTGCGGCACGATTTCGCGGGTGTAGGCGATGGAAACCCCGCGGCGATACCACTTCTGATCGACCGGTTGGCCTGATGCCTTCTTTGCGGCGATCGCATCGCTGAGATATTGCAGGCCCTCGACAAAGCGTTCTTGCGAAAAGTCGATCTCGGCCATGTTCATCTGCAGGTCCGAGGCGGTAAGGTTGGGGGCGGAGTAGTTGAGGTCGATTGCGCGCTGCAAATAGCTGCGGGCCTTGTCGAACTGCTTCAATTCGCTGGCGAGCTGGAAGGCGACGAGATTGAAGCGCCCTTCCTCTTCGGGCTTCACCTTGCCGCTGGCGAGCATCAGTTCTGCGCCCTGCAGCTGGAGCGGATAGTCCTTGCCGGTGATGCCGACATTGAACATCAACCCTCCCAGCGCGAGCTTGTCGTCAGGGGTCGCCGCCAGCGAAGCGAGCCCGAGAACCTGCGGCTTGAGCGCATTGATATCCGCGCCCGGCGCCTTGATGGCGGCGTCAATCGGCTGATAGGCTTTGACGAAGGCTTCGGTGTAGGCCGCCTTGGGGGCTGCGGCTTCCTCACCCTTCTTCTTTTTCTGGGCATGGGCCGCGTCGGTGAAGCCCGGCACTGCAAGCATCGCGGTACCACTGGCCAGCGCTACGGCGAGTGCCAGCTGACGCGCAAGGCTGTTGGAACGACGGGGCGAAGAGATATTGGTCACTGCATCCTCCACAAGAAGCGCGCGCCCTTGCCGTGGATTGGCTGCGGGCTGCGGCGAATTCCGCTTGAGCCTTTGAACGGCTCGGGCGGGATTTGCAATTCCTGCTAGGGGCTGCCTGCTGAACGGGCTTTGAATGCCCCTGCAGGCCTAATCATCTCAAGGCGGCTCCCAAGTGTGGAAAAAAGCGCGGCGTTCATGATGCGTTCTATGTGCAAGGTGGCGAAACCCCGGGCATGTGCCTAAATGGAAGAAACCCGCCGGCCTTGATATGGCCCGCCCCGCCCATCGCGGCACAAAGCAAGCAGAAACGGTCCCGATCTTGAGCGACGACACCGACATCCTCGATTCTCCCGCAAGCCCGCAAGGCGGCTTTGACCGCGTCGACATCGTCGATGAAATGAAGTCGAGCTACCTCGATTACGCGATGAGCGTGATCGTCAGCCGCGCGCTGCCTGATGTGCGCGACGGGTTGAAGCCGGTGCACCGCCGCATCCTGTTTGCCAGCCAGGAAGGCGGCTTTGTCGCCGGGCGGCCCTATCGCAAGAGCGCCAAGATCGTCGGCGACGTGATGGGTAACTACCACCCGCACGGCGACAGCGCGATCTATGATGCCCTGGCGCGCATGACGCAGGACTGGTCGATGCGCGTGCCGCTGATCGACGGGCAAGGCAATTTCGGTTCGATGGACCCCGATCCGCCGGCCTCGATGCGTTACACCGAAGCGCGCCTGGCACGGGTGGCGAACAGCCTGCTCGACGATCTCGACAAGGACACGGTCGATTTTGCCGACAACTACGATGGCTCGCGCAGGGAGCCGACGGTGCTGCCCGCACGTTTCCCCAACCTGCTGGTAAACGGCGCAGGCGGGATTGCGGTCGGCATGGCCACCAACGTGCCGCCACACAACCTTGGTGAAGTGATCGACGGGTGCCTTGCCTTCATCGAGAACCCGGCCATTACTTCGGAAGAGCTTATCCGCTTTATCCCCGGCCCCGATTTCCCCACCGCGCCCCTGATCCTCGGGACCCACGGCGCGCGGATGGCCTATACAACCGGGCGCGGCTCGATCCTGATGCGCTGCCGCCACGAGATCGAAAGCACTCGCGGCGCCAAGAGCGAAGGCCGGCAGAGTATCGTCTTCACCTCGATCCCCTATCAGGTCGGCAAGAACGCTCTGGTCGAAAAGATCGCCGAAGCGGCCAAGGACGCCGACAAGGACCGCCGCATCGAAGGCATTGCCGATATTCGCGATGAAAGTTCGCGCGAGGGCGTGCGTGTGGTCATCGACCTCAAACGCGATGCCACGCCCGAAGTGGTGCTCAACCAGATCTGGCGCCGCACCCCGGCGCAATCGAGCTTCCCGGCCAACATGCTGGCGATCCGCGGCGGACGCCCGGAAACGCTGACCCTGCGCGATATCGTGCAGAGCTTCATTGCCTTCCGCGAGGAAGTCATCACCCGGCGCACCAAGTTCGAACTGAACAAGGCGCGGGAACGGGCGCACCTGTTGCTGGGCCTGGTGGTCGCCGTATCGAACCTCGATGAAGTCGTGGCGATGATCCGTTCGGCCCGCAATCCGGCCGAAGCGCGCGCAAAGCTGCTCGCCAAGGAATGGCCGATCGGCGACATTGCGCAATACATCCGGCTTGTCGAAGCGATCGAGCCCTCCGCCGATGAAAGCGGCGGCACCTACAAGCTGTCCGAACGGCAGGTGAAGGCGATCCTCGAACTGCGCCTCCACCGCCTGACCGCGCTGGGCCGCGACGAGATCGGTGATGAGCTGAAGGGGCTGGCAGCGGCGATCGAGGAATATCTGTCGATCCTGGCCGACCGCGTGAAGCTTTACGGCGTGATGCGGGCCGAGCTTGAGGAAATCAAGGCAACCTACGCCACCCCGCGCCTCAGCGAAATCGCCCCGGCCTGGGATGGGCTGGAAGACGAAGACCTGATCGAACGCGAAGACATGGTCGTCACCGTCACCCACGGCGGCTACATCAAGCGCACCGCGCTCGATACTTTCCGCGCGCAGGGCCGCGGCGGCAAGGGCCGCTCGGGCATGGCGACCAAGGACGAGGATGCGGTTGTCGAACTGTTCGTCACCAGCACCCACAACCCGGTCCTGTTCTTCACCAATACCGGCCGGGTCTATCGCATGAAGGTGTGGAAGCTGCCCGAAGGCGGCCCGCAGACCAAGGGCCGCCCGATGGTCAACCTGTTGCCGCTGGGCGAGGACGAGCGCGTCACCAACGTGCTGCCGCTGCCTGAGGACGAGGCAACCTGGGCCAATCTCAACATCGTCTTTGCCACCGAACAGGGCATGGTCCGTCGCAATTCGATGGACGCTTTTGCGAACATCCCCACGGCGGGCAAGTATGCGATGGGCTTCGTCGAAGGCTCGGGCGACCGGCTGATCGGTGTGCAGCTGCTGACCGAGGAACAGGAAATCTTCCTCGCCTCTGACAGCGGCAAGGCGATCCGCTTTGCTGCCACTGATGCACGCGAAACCAAGAGCCGCACCGGTATCGGCGTGCGCGGCATGAGCCTCAAGAAAGGCGGCAAGGTCGTCAGCATGGCGGTGCTCGGCTCCCTGTCTGCCGACATGGAAACCCGCGAAGCCTATCTGCGCGCAGCAGCATGGAAGAACAACGAGGCGGTGCCCACCCTGCCCGCCGAACAGGTCGCAGCCATGGCGGAGGCCGAGGAATTCATCCTCACCATCACCGCCAATGGCTACGGCAAGATTTCCTCGGCCTATGAATACCGCACCACCTCACGCGGGGGGCAAGGGATCACCAATATCGGCACGCCTGAAAGCAATCCGGAACGCAATGGCCCGGTCGTGGCAAGCTTCCCGGTCAGGCATGGGTCGCAGCTGATGCTGGTGACCGATCAGGCCAAGCTGATCCGCCTCGGGATCGATTTCCGCCACCTGACCCCCGGCGGGTTCGAGAGCCTCAAGGGCTTCAGCATTTCCGGGCGCGGATCTTCAGGCATCCGCATCTTCGATGTCGCAAAGGGCGAACACATCGTCGGTGCGGCGCTGATCGACGAGGCGGAAGGTTCGGACGAGGTCGCAGAAGAAACGGGCGAGCAGGCCGTCACCTGACGGGCTGTTCGCCGCGCAGGCACTGGGTAATGCCGGTTGCAATCATGATCTGCGCCGCAAAATAGAGCGGCCAGATCAAGATCGTGTTGGCAGGTTCAAGATCGATCGGACCAAGCCGCGCAAAAATCAGCCAGTCGCTCAGCACGAACAGCACCGCCCCTGCGCCCACCCGGTAGCGCGGGTAGTGGCTCATCCAGGCAGCGCTCGCCATCGCGCCGAGAAACCCGGCATAGGCAGCGATCTGCACTTGCCCGCTCAGCAGGTAGCTGACCAACGGGGTGCCCATCAGGAGCACGGCCCCCATAAGCTTTTGCATGGGCGATGGCCGCTGGTGAAGGTTGCGCAGATAAAGCGCCACCGCCACCACGTGCGCGCCTGCGAAAAACGCCCCGCCGATAAGGAAATCCAGTTCGATCGCCACATCGCCGCAGGCCGCCAGCGCCAGCACGGCAACCAGCAGCAACCCGTCGGCGCGGTGCTTGCCCTGCGGCACGCGCATCGCCGCATATACTGCCAACAGGCCCACGCCTGCGCCCTTCAGCGCCATGCCCCATGTGCCCTCACCCACCGGATTGTCGCGCAGGAAGTAATAGGCAACTGCAGCGGCAATGCTCGCCAGCAGCCACGGCCTTTGTTCGATCAACGCGCGCTTCGCCATTGCTCCCTTTCCCTTGCCTGTTCCCTTGGGGCTTGCAGCGGCGCTATCACGCAATTACGCGGCTCACCATGACCAGCCATGCGACTTCCCACGATGTGCACATAATCGGCGGCGGCCTAGCCGGGAGCGAGGCGGCCTGGCAGCTTGCGCAAGCAGGCGCGAAGGTGCGCCTTTCGGAAATGCGCGGGAGCGGGGATATGACCCCAGCCCACCAGACCGATGGCCTGGCCGAACTGGTGTGTTCCAATTCCTTCCGTTCAGATGATGACACCAAGAACGCTGTCGGCCTGCTGCACCATGAAATGCGGCAGCTTGGCAGCCTTGTGATGCACGCGGGGCACATCGCCCGTGTGCCCGCTGGAAGCGCGATGGCGGTTGACCGCGACCTGTTCTCAGCCGAGGTCGAAAAGGCGCTCAGCCAGCATCCGAACATCACGATCGTGCGCGAACGGGTGGACGCGCTGCCTGAGGCAGGCCTGACCATCGTTGCCACCGGGCCGCTGACCGCCGAGGCGCTGGCAGGCAGCATCGTGCGGGCAACGGGGAGCGAACGGCTTGCCTTCTTCGATGCCATCGCGCCGATCGTGCACCATGATTCCATCGACATGAGCAAGGTGTGGATCCAGTCGCGCTGGAACAAGCGCACCGAAGCCTCGAATGAAGGCGGCGATTACATCAATTGCCCCATGACGAAGGAGCAATACCTCGCCTTCCACAAGGGGCTGATCGAGGGCGAGAAAACCGAATTCAAGGCTTGGGAAAAGGACACGCCCTATTTCGATGGCTGTATGCCGATCGAGGTGATGGCCGAACGCGGGGTGGAAACGCTGCGTTATGGACCGATGAAGGGCGTGGGGCTCGACAACCCGTTCGATACAACGCCCGAATTCCCTCAGGGACGCTGGCCCTATGCGGTGGTGCAGCTGCGGCAGGACAACAAGCTGGGCACGCTGTGGAACATGGTCGGCTTCCAGACGAAGCTGAAATATGCAGCGCAAATCGCGCTGTTCCGCACCATTCCGGGGCTGGAGAACGCCGAATTTGCAAGGCTGGGCGGCTTGCACCGCAACACCTTCCTCAATTCGCCGGAAGTGCTGGACAGGCAACTGCGCTTGAAGGCTGCCCCGCATATCCGCTTTGCGGGGCAGGTGACCGGCTGCGAAGGCTATGTCGAAAGCGCCGCCATTGGCCTTGTCGCCGGCCTGATGGCGGCGGCCGAGTTGGCGGGCCGCGCCTGGCAGCCGCTCCCGGCCACCACCGCACTGGGCGCGCTGCTGAGCCACATTACCGGCGATGCCGAGGCCGAAACCTTTCAGCCCATGAACGTCAATTTCGGACTGTTCCCGCCCTTGCACGATGTCGGCAAAAAGGTCCGCAAGGAAGCCTACACCTCTCGTGCCAAAGCCGATCTGGCGCGCTGGATCGAAAGCAGGCGCGAAGTCGTACCCGCCTGAAGGGTCAGCACTTGCAGGCGGGCTTTTTGGGCGCAGGCTTGGGCGCGGTTGCGGCAAATTCGCGCGGGGTGAGCCTGCCGTCACCATCCTTGTCCGCCGAGCCGAAGCGGTCGACCGTGGTCACCGCCCATTCCTCGAAGGTGAGAAGATTGTTCCCGTCCTTGTCGAGCTTGCGGAACCCATCGGTCCGGGTCGAGAGCATTTCGTCGCGGGTAATCACCCGGTCGCGGTTGCGATCATAGCGGAAGAAGCGTTGCTCTTCCTTGCCGAGTTCGCTGAGTTCCGGCGGAGCGGGGCCTTGCAGGCTCCCGGGATCAGCAAGCGGAAGCTGCATCGGATCGGTCGAAGCAGCAGCTGCTGCAGGTGGCGGCGCTCCGCGTTCGATGGCGGCACGGCCTTGCCACCAGAACACGCCGACCCCGGCAAGGACCAGCCCCCCAAGCACTCCCAGCACCGCCTGTCGCAAGGGCCTGCCCCCCTTTTCGCAACTATCTCAGGCGTCTAGATACACCCAATCACGCACGAAAGATAGCGCCCTTCAAGGCAGCCAGCGGTGCGCCGCGTCCTTCCATCAGGGGCCGGCCGCCGCGTCGCAGCGATCGTAGCGCCAAGGCTTCGAGCACGGCAAGCCCGCGCAAATCGCGGCCGATCCGTCCTGCCGCATCTTGCGCGGCAAGACCGGCTGCGACGAGCGCCGCCTGCTCGGCCGGGTTCGATACACCCGCTGCCGCATCGGCCAGCGCCCAGCGCGTGCCAGCCACCGCAAGGCGCGGCGCGATCCCGGCATCTTCAGCAAGGGCCGCAAAGAACCCGCCCCTTCCCGCACCGAACAATGCCGCTTCGGCAGGTCCAATACCATCGGCGGTAACCAGAACCTCCCAGGCATCAACCATTGCGATCAATGCCGCCTCGCGCCCTTGCCAGTGCAGCCCGATCCCATCGAGCACCGCATCCCCCCGGGGCCTGTCCGCCAGCGCCTTGCCAAGCGCCTCGCGCCACCACGCAAGCCGCATCTGGCCCAGCATCGGTTCATGGGTACGGCCCACGATCCGCGCCAGCCTGCGATCAAGCTGAAGAGCTATGCTTAACGGCGCGCGCACCTTTTGGTCGCTCCACGCCAGCGCGAGCTCGGCTTCGGGCGGCAGGGGATCGGGCGCGTCCATGGTCACGGCCCCGCGCCTAGCCGCGCAGCGAAGGGATTGGCAAGCACACTGTCCCGCTGCGGCACGGGCAACGCCCGCAGCCCCCCCTGAAGGATGCGTAAGTTCTCGTTAACCACGCTCTTCAGCAATCCGCTTACCAGACCGCGTTAAGGGCTCAGATTGCATCTGGAATGTCCGCATTGTTTCGCGCGGGCATCAGGGAAGGGCACCGATCCGATGGGGCGAGAAAAACAGGTCACAATGTCGTTCTTGCACGGTCTGCTGCACGACAAAACCGCCAACACCCTCGCAATTGCCGCAGCGGCGATGATCCCGCTGATGGCAATGGTGGGCGGCGGCATCGATGCAAGCCGCTATTACATGGCATCGGCCCGCATGCAGGCCGCGTGCGACGCAGGCGCCCTTGCCGCGCGCAGGGCCATGCCGACCAACGCCTTCACCACCGAACATCGCACGATCGGGCTGAACTTCTTCGATCAGAACTTCAACGACGGCATCTTTGGCGTCACCAACCGCGTGCGCAACTACACATCGAGCGGCAATGGCGTGGTGGTCGGCACGGCCAGTGGCAAGCTGCCTTCGACCATCATGGGCGCCTTCGGTTACACCGAGTTCAACCTTTCGGCATCGTGCACGGCGGAAGTGAACATCTCGAACACCGACATCATGTTCGTTCTCGATGTCACCGGGTCGATGGCCGATTGCCCGGCCACGTCGGGCTGCAATTCGGGGCCTGGCTCCAAGATTGTGGCGCTGCGTTCGGCAGTGATGAGCTTCTACGATACCGTGCAGGCGGCCACCTCGCCTGCGGCTCAGGTGCGTTACGGCATCGTCCCTTATGCGCAGCAGGTGAATGTCGGCTTTTCGATCCCCCGCGCGCACCTTGCGAACAACCACCGCTATCAATCGCGCGTGGCGCGCTTTACGCCGGCCGCCTTCCCTAACAACAACGCGGGCGATGTGATCGTGCTGTCGGACCAGACCGAATGGCTGCCGCGTTCCACATCGAACTTCAATTCGAGCACCACCGACCATTACCGCTTCCGCACCGATGGTTCGGCCGGGACGACGGCTCAAAGCGTCTGCGCCAATTATGCCAATACCTATACGGTCAATGTCAGCGGGGTGAACCAGTCCTGGCAGGTTTTCGCCACGCCGCAGTTCGTCACCAATCAGTGGTCGGGCGGGGATTCGTGGAACCGCGCCGGCTGCCGTGCCCGTGTGCGCAAGACCCGCACCCTGACCACGACCGATGTGAACCCGCAGTTCCAGGATTGGCTCTATTGTCAGGTCCAGACCGGGATCTCCAACCCCTGCGGCGTCAGCAACCCGGCGCGCAGCCCGGCTGGCTGGGAAGCTGTCAATTTCTCGACCGTCTATTCGGGATCGAACACGGTCAGCATGCCGATCGGCACCAATGGCGCGATGACATCTGTCTCCTGGGCGGGCTGTGTCGAAGAGCCGGAAACCGTGCTGACCGACAATTACAGCCCGATTCCGGCCAATGCGCATGACCTCAACATCAATCTGGTGCCCACCAATGATGCGCAGCGGTGGAAGCCCGCCTTGCAGAATGCCGTATGGCGCCGGGCAAGCGATGCGAACACGGTGTCCACCGGGGATCTCAACCGGGGCGGCTTTGCCTGCCCGCGCGCGGCGCGCAAGATGGGCACGATCACCCGGACCGACCTTCAGAACTACGTCAACAGCCTGACCGCGAGCGGCCAGACCTATCATGACATCGGCATGGTCTGGGGTGCGCGCTTCATTTCGCCGCGCGGGATCTTTGCGGCCGAGAACTCGACTGCGCCCAACGGCGATCCTATTGCACGCCACATCGTGTTCATGACCGATGGTGAGCAGGTCAACACCAACACCAACTATTCGACCCACGGTGTCGAAATCACCGATCGCCGGATCACCGGGGATGGCAACGGCACGCGCGAATTCAACCGCCGCGCCGCACGTCTCCAGGCGATCTGCCGCGCCGCTCAGCAGGAAAACATCACTGTCTGGGTGGTGGCCTTCGGGACGACGCTGACGCAGAACCTGATCGACTGCGCCTCGCCGGGGCGCGCTTTCCAGGCCAATGACAATGCGACCTTGAATGCGCGCTTCCAGGAAATCGCGCAGAAGATCGCCGCGCTGAGGTTGACCTCGTGATGGCCCGGCCGATCACCAAGCGCGCCCTGCTGCGCCGCCTTGCTGGCAACAGCGATGGTGCAACACTGGTGGAATTCGCCTTCGTCGGGCCGGTGCTGATCATGATGATCATGGGCCTGTTTGACATTGCCCACACGCAATACACCAGTTCGGTGCTGCATGGGGCGATGCAGAAGGCCGGCCGCGACCTGACACTGGAAAGCGCGCTCAGCCGCCAGAGCCAGATCGATCAGCGCGTGATCGATCAGGTTCGTTCGGTCATGCCCAATGGTGCGACTGTGACGCTGGAAAAGTTCTCGCACTTCGATTTCTCAGACGTCAATCAGCCCGAGGAATTCACCGATCAGAACAAGGATGGGCGCTGCAACAACAACGAGCCCTATGTCGATAACAACGACAATGGCAGATGGGATGCGGACCGTGGCAAAGACGGGATTGGCGGGGCGCGCGACGTGGTGCTTTACGAAGCAACCGTCAGCTATCCGCGCATGTTCCCGATGTACGGTCTGGCGGGCCTGCCGACCACGGTAACGATCAAGGCGGCAACAATCCTGCGCAACCAGCCTTTCGATGAACAGAACGACCGCATCACCACTGTGAGGAATTGCCCATGACCCGCACGATGAGCGAAAAGCTGCGGCTGCGTGCACGCCGCCTCGCCCGCAGCCTCGGGCGGGACGGATCGGGCCTTGCCATGGTCGAATTCGCCTTTGCCGCCCCGCTGGTGCTGGGCATGGGGATGCTCGGCACGGACACCGCCTTTCTCGTGGTCACCCACTTGCAGGTGAGCCAGATCGCCATGCAGGTTGCCGACAACGCCTCGCGCGTGGGCGAACAGGACGTGCTGACCGCGCGCAAGGTGTTCGAATTCGATGTCAACGAAACCTTCGTCGGCGCCGAAAAGCTGGGCGAGAACATCAGCATCTTCAATCAAGGTCGGATCATCGTATCCAGCCTTCAGCGCAATGCCCAGGGCGGCCAATGGATCGCCTGGCAGCGGTGCCGCGGGGCCAAGAACTACAACTCGTCTTTCGGCCTGCAAGGCGCAGGGGCCACAGGCACGAGCTTCCCCGGCATGGGGGTTCCCGGCCGCTATATCACAGCCTCGGCCGGCACGGCGGTGATGTTTGTCGAAGTCGCCTATGACTTCAAGTCGGTGACCCCGATGAACATCTTCAACAACCGTCAGATCGTGTACACGGCCGCCTTCAACGTGCGCGACAACCGCGACCTGACCCAGCTTTACCCCGGCGGTCCGGTGGCAAGCTGCACCACCTACTCGGCAGCGCGGCCGCGGTAATCACCCGCAGGCCGCGCCGCGAGGCAGGGGCTATTTGTAGCAGACCTTGCGCGCTGCTTCGGCAATGCGTGCAGCATCAATCAGCGCGAGCTTTTCAAGGTTGGCCGCATAGGGCAGCGGCACGTCTTCGTTGCACACCCGCATGACCGGCGCATCGAGGTGGTCAAAGCCCTCCTCCATGCAAATCGCGATGATCTCGGATGCAATCGAGCAGGTCGGCCAGCCTTCTTCGGCTACGATCAGGCGGTTGGTCTTGGCAAGGCTTTGCAGAACGGTCTGCTTGTCGAGCGGGCGCAGGGTGCGCAGATCGATCACTTCGGCATCGATCCCCTCGCCCGCCAGCGTGTTCGCCGCTTCCAGCGCCATGCCGACGCCGATCGAATAGCTGACGATGGTCACGTCCTTGCCTTCGCGCATGATCCGGGCCTTGCCGATGGGCAGGACATAATCATCCATGGCGGGCACATCGAAACTGCGGCCATAGACCAGCTCGTTTTCGAGGAACACGACCGGGTCTTCGCTGCGGATCGCAGCTTTCATCAGCCCCTTGGCATCAGCCGCGTCATAGGGCGCGATCACGATCAGACCGGGCACGCTTGCATACCACGGGCCATAATTCTGCGAGTGCTGCGCACCCACGCGGCTGGCAGCGCCGTTGGGGCCGCGAAACACGATCGGGCAGCGCATCTGGCCACCTGACATGTAGTTGGTTTTCGCGGCCGAATTGATGATGTGGTCAATCGCCTGCATCGCGAAGTTGAAGGTCATGAACTCGACGATCGGGCGCAAGCCCCCCATCGCAGCGCCCGTGCCGATCCCGGCAAAGCCATATTCTGTGATCGGCGTGTCGATCACGCGCTTGGGACCGAATTCAGCGAGCAGCCCCTGCGTGACCTTGTAGGCGCCCTGATATTCGGCGACTTCCTCGCCCATCACGAAAACGCGCGGATCACGGCGCATTTCCTCGGCCATGGCATCGCGCAAGGCCTCGCGCACGGTGGTGCTGACGAGCTGGGTTCCAGCAGGGATGGCAGGATCGGCCACAGAGGCCGCAGCCGGGGCGGCGGGCTTCTCGGCCTTGGGCGCGGGCGCAGGAACGGGGGCAGGCTCGGGTGCCGCTGCCGGCGCGGGCTGCGGCGCTGCCTCCTCCCCTTCCCCGGCGATCAGCGCAATCCCCGCGCCCACCGCCACATCCTCGGTGCCTGCTGGCACAAGGATCTTCTCCAGCACGCCTTCATCGATGGCTTCGAACTCCATCGTCGCCTTGTCGGTTTCGATCTCGGCGATGATATCACCGGGCTCGATCCGCGTCGCCCTCGGCCTTCAGCCACTTGGCCAGTTTGCCCTGCTCCATGGTGGGCGAGAGCGCAGGCATCAGGATATCGATCGGCATGAACACACCCGGAATTTAAGGGAACGCGGGATCGGGGAAGACCGGCGCGAGTGGCCGGTGAAAGGCGGGCGGAGCGGGCCTCAGGCCCGCGCCTTCTCCAAGGTGATGTCGGTCCAGAGCTCGGCGGCTTCCGGCTCGGGATCATGCGTCGCGAACTCGGCCGCGTCGTTGACGATCTCGCGGACCTTGGCGTCGATCGCCTTGAGCTCGTCCTCGGCAAGCTTGAAATCGCGGGTGAGGCGCCCCCTCACCTGCTCGATCGGATCGTGTTCCTCGCGCATGCGCTGGACCTCGTCCTTGGAGCGGTACTTGGCCGGATCGGACATCGAGTGGCCGCGATAGCGATAGGTCTGCATCTCGAGGATATAGGGGCCCTTGCCCGAGCGCGCATGCTCGATGGCCCGCTCGCCGGCGGCGCGCACGGCGCGGACATCCATGCCGTCGACCTGTTCGCCGGGAATGGAGAAGGACAGGCCGCGCTTGGAGAAATCGGTCTGCGCCGAGGCGCGGTTGACCGAGGTGCCCATGGCGTAGCGGTTGTTCTCGATCACGAACACCACGGGCAGCTTCCAGAGCTGCGCCATGTTGAAGCTCTCGTAG
>JAGKSZ010000285.1 GCA_018991295.1 Porphyrobacter sp.
GCTGTTCGTTGCCATCGGTTTCCTTGATGGCGAGCTTCAGCGTGGTGGTCGAATTGGTCGAATGGGTGGTGCTGGAATTATAGGCACCGTGGCTGGTGGTCGATGAAGAACTGATGTGCAGGGATTCCCGCAGTTCCAGAACTTCACCGGTGCTGATGCAGATCTGACCGTGTTCGGTGTCGATATATTTCGTCATGTTTTCATCCCCCCTCTGGCAAAAGTGTGCGCAAGACTGACGATTTTGACAAGTCATTCCCGCACCACTCGACGCAAACCGTGCACGGCATTAAGCCCGCCCCATGACCACACCTGTTCTTTACACCTGCGCCCGTTCACGCGGCCTGCGCGCGACATGGGCGGCCGAGGAGGCCGAGGCCCTGATCGACCTCAGGATACTTCCCTTTCCGCCGCGTTATCTCGCGCCTGAATACATGGAACTGAACCCGCTCGGCACGGTGCCGCTGCTGGTGGATGGTGAGACAAGGCTGACAGAAAGCTGTGCCATCGCCCACTATCTGGCGACACGCGATGGCTACACGCCCCTCGCCATCGCGCCGGGGGAACGTGATTACGGCGAGTACTGCGATTACACCTACCACGCCGATGCGACGATCACCTTCCCGCAGACGGTCTATATGCGCTTCTGCCTGTTCGAAAAGGACAAGGGGTTGCAGGAGGCAGGCGAGGCTTACGCCAAGTGGTTCTACAAGCGCCTGATCAAGATCGAGGAGCGTCTTGCCACCCGCGAATACCTGTGCGCTGACCGCTTCACCGTGGCCGATATCTGCGTCGGCTATGCGTTGATTCTGGCCCAAAGCGTGGGGCTGGATGATGGCGTGCCCGAAAGCCTCAAGGCCTACCGCGCAAGGCTGACGGCGCGCCCTGCCTATCAGCGCGCCCTTGAACGCGAGGAAGCCGGGCGCAAGGCGCTCAGTCCCGCCCCGAAAGCCCCCTAAGCCCGAGCGGCGCGTAATCGCCGATCGCCAGCTGTTCGAACACGCCAAGCCCCACCTCGCCATCCGGCCCGGTCACGCGGGATAGCATCTGCACGTGCAGATTATCGGGCCGCGCCGGATCGATGCTGGCAAGATCAATATCCTCGCGCTCCACCGCCAGCGCGCCGTGATCGAGGCCGTGGCCCCATGTGGGCGAGGTATAGCCAAGCCCGCGCATCTGGAACCGGCTGACCGGTTCGATCAGGAACGTCTCGGCGCCCACCGTCAGCGTGCTTGGCGCAGGCCAGCGGGTGCCCTCGGCAAGGCGTGTGACCATGTGCGGTTCGTGATGTTCGGCAAAGCCATCGGCCCCGGCGCCATCGGGGGCGATCACCGCGCGGGTGTTCCACGGGCGGCCATCGGCATGGGCATTGAGGTGGAAGAACAGGCTGCGGGCGGGCAGGTTGACGGGCGTCCATTGCCAGAAGAACTGCGGCACGGAGCGTCCGGCAAATTGCGGGTCCGCCGCACCGATCGGGCGCACGCCCCAGCTGCGATCGCGTGTGCCCATGCTACCTTGCGCCAGCACCTCGCGCGCGCCGTCCACTTCGATCCAGCCTGCATAATGCCCGTTCTGCGTCAGGCGCGTGTAATCCATCACCGTGCGCGGGCCGACCCGCCATGTGAAGCGCGGCTCGTTGATCGGGAAGGCGCGGCCCGTGAAGGTGAGATCGGCGGCGATCCCCTCGCCATCCACGATCACGCGCAGCGCGTGCAAGGGCTCTAACACCTCGATCCGGATCGGCCCGCAGGCAATGTCCATGCGCTCCATGCCGAGCCGCCTGCTGGCGTGCAGGCAATGCTGGACGCCGTCTCTCACCACGCAGAAATGCGCGTCGGCCACATCGAGATGCGGATAGACGCCAAAGGCTGCGGCAAAGAAGCTGCTGCCATCGGGCGCATAGCCGTTGAAGAAATAGCGATCGTAGAAATTGCGGTCGGTGCCGGAAAAGGCGACCGGGTCCGGGGTCTGGTGGATCGGGTAATCATCGCCCCGGCTCAATGCCATCGGCCTATCCTTTCCTGAGGAGATCAAGACTGCCGTGCTGATGGCACAGCGATGCTGCGCCGCGCGCCATTGACAGGAAGTTGGCATCGCCGCGGGTCGTCTGCACCACGAAGGCGCTGCTGAACACCGCGGTCGATAGCCCGTGGAGCGCGCCGATCACATAATCGCGCCAGATCGCCTCAACGGTAAGCGGCACCCCGTGCGCGGTCATTTCGGCGCAGTAGAGTTCCAGCAATTCGCGCTCGTGTGCGCGGCGCAGGCCATCGCCAATCCCGCAGCCGAGGAAATAGCCGATGTCGGTAAGGCCATTGCCGATGGTCAGCGTTTGCCAATCGAGCACCGCGATCCCTTCGGCGCCGCCCTTGATATCGAACAGCACATTGTCCAGCCGGAAATCGCCGTGGACGAGGCTGGTCTTTTCAAGCGGGCGATCGGTGGTTGCGGTATGTTCGGCCAGCGCCTCGCACAGGGCCATGAATTCCGGCTCCAGCGTGTCGCGGTATCTTTCGCGGAACACGGCTTGCGCGCGGGGGTAGAGCGCCTTGACCTGGGCTGCGGCGGCAGGGTTGGGCTGGAGCCAGTCGAGATCGAGGATCGCCGGATTGTGCCAGCTGGGCGCGTGGAGCCTTGCTGCCTGCCGGATCACGTCGCGGGCATCCTCGATGGTGCATCCGGCCAGCTGGTTGCCGCCGCGTGCCGGGCCGAGGTCTTCGAACAACAGGGCAAAGCTTGCGCCATCCTCGGCCATTTCGGCCACATAGGTGCGCGGCGTGCGGATCGGCAGCTGCGGGGCAAGATCGCGGTAGAAGCGCACTTCCTTGGCATAGAGCCCGAGCATCGCGGCGGTGGCGCGGCTGGTGGGATCGGCGGCGGCGAACTTGCCTGCCAGCGTGACGCCGGGACCATCGGCAAAATCGAGCGTGAAGCGCACCGAATCGCCCACTTGCCCGGTGCCGATCGGCTCCCAGCGCCAGCGCTCAGGCACGCGGCCCAGCACCGCGTTCCACCAATCATCGGTGATGTCATCCGGATGGCCCGGAAATGCACTCATCCCACTCTCCCGCGGCAACGATAGGGCAGGGGCCCCGACCCGCGCAAGCCTCAGGCCGCCTGATCGGGCGTGACGGGGCGGGCCGAAAGTTCGCGGCGCAGCAGCTTGCCGATCGGATCGCGGGGCAGCGAGTCCACGAATTCGATGTAGCGCGGGCGCTTGTAACCGGCGATCTGGCCCTTGAAGCGGGCGGTGATGTCCTCGCGGGTCAGCTGCGCGCCGGGTTTGAGCACCACAAAGGCCTTCACCGCCTCGCCCCAGTGCTTGTCGGGCACGCCGCAGCAGCCTGCGTCTGCCACTTCGGGCATGGCGGCAAAGACGGCGTCGACTTCGGCAGGGTAGACATTCTCGCCGCCGGTCTTGATCAGCTCCTTGGCGCGGCCAAGCAGGTATCCGCGCCCGCGTTCGTCCATCGTGCCAAGGTCCCCGGTGCGCAGCCAGCCGTGGCCAAGGGCCGCCGCGCTGGCCTCGGGGTTGCGCCAGTAGCCCAGCATCACCGATGGACCGCGCAAGGCAATCTCGCCTTCCTCGCCCGGCGGCAGGTGCCGCCCTTCCGGATCGAGCACGGTCATGGTCACATGCGGCAGGCTCCACCCGATCGAACGCGGGGCCTCCAGCATGTCGGCATAGTCGATGAAGGTCGCAAAGCCGCAGATTTCGGTCTGGCCATAGCCGCCCACCACGCGCGCATCCCAGTCCTTTTCGATGAATTCATACATCTGCGGACGGCCCATGCCTGCGCCCCCGGTGTAATTGGTGAGCGGCATCCGCCCATTGCGCACCGGCTCCATCGCGGCCCACGGAAAGCAGATCGTGGGAAAGGCGCTGGTGGTGGTGCAGCCTTCGCGGTGAAGGAGATCGAGGATCGCCGCGCTGTCATCGTCGCGCCCGGCGAACACGCTGGTGCCCCCGCAGGCGAGCATCGCGGCGACCTGCTGCATCCCCACCACATGAAACAGCGGGTTGACCGACAGCAGCACCTCGTCTGCGGTAAAGCGGCGATGCTGCGCAAAGCCGAGCGCCGAGGCCGCAACCGCGCTGCCCGCCTGAAGACACCCCTTGGGCCGCCCGGTCGTGCCGCTGGTGTACATCATGTAAAGCGGGCGATCAGGCGCAAGATCAAGGGCCAGATCATAGGCGCAAGGGGCAGGGGAAAGGGGGGCTGTTGCGGCGGTCTCGAAGAAGCCATCGGCTGCGTGGCCTTCGTCCACCAGATGCACCTCGCCTGCCTCGGCCTCGGCAATCAGCCCGGCAAAACGCGGGTTGGCAAAGGTCATGGCCGGTTCGGCATTGCCCAAGATCCACGCCAGTTCGGCAGGCGCGAGCCGCCAGTTGAGCAGCACGGCAATCGCCCCGATCCGCCCGCAGGCGAGCAGGGTGGTAAGGAACGGCGCGCCGTCGGTCAGCAGCAGGGCGATGCGGTCCCCCGGCATGATGCCGCGGGCCAGCATCCAGCGGGCAAGATTGGTGACCCGCGCATCAAGCTCGCCCCACGTCAGGCGCTGCGTCCCATCAACGCTGGCAAGGCGGTGGGCATATCGCTGTGCGCCATGGGCCAGCAGCGTATCGAGGCTGAAATCGCGGGGGTGCATGGCGCTAGTCTGCCCGGCTCATGCCCGCCGTGCCATCAGCGATTTTGCGAAGGCGGGGCGGCATCATCCAGATTGTGCCCGCAGCGCCCGCACACCCGGCAGGGCCAGAGCACGACGAAAGGCCCGCGGAAAAAGGCATTCTTGCCGCAGGACGGACAGTTGAAGCGCAGCATCGGGGCATTGGCGATCACCAGCATCACAATCGCGGCGGCAAAGGCGATCGTGGAATGGCCGTAAAAGCGGTCGGTGGCGATCACCAGCCCTGCCGCCAGCACCAGCACGCCTGCCATCCGCCAGGCATGGCGCGCAGCGCGGGCGTGGAGGCTTAGGGCAGGCGGGTGAGCAGCGATTGCGCAAACTCCGTCAGCGTATCATCGCGCGCGCCCATCACCACGATCCTGTCACCGGGCCGGGCAAGCGCGATGATGCGATCCGCGCAGGCCTCGCGCATGGGAATGTGTTCAGCCCTGCCGCCGCCTGCATTGATCAGTGCCACGATCCGCTCGGCTCCCACGCTGCGATCGACCGTGCCGCCGAAATAGACCGGATCGCACATGATCGTCAGATCATCGGGACCCAGTTCGCGCACAAAGGTGCGTGCCAGTTCCTCGCCCATCTGCCGCAAGGGCCCATAGCCGTGCGGCTGGAAGAAG
>JAGKSZ010000050.1 GCA_018991295.1 Porphyrobacter sp.
CGCTTTTCAGTGCGTGCCGTGGCGATCGGGACCGACATCAGGCTGATGGTCTTGTCGACCGGCAGGCGCCGTTCATTACCGGGCATGGCGGTGTCTCCCATCCCCCATTTGCATGTCCGACGGCCCCAAACACAGAAACACACCGCAAACCGCCAAATTGCGGGCCGTCACTGTTTCGCCAGCCGATGTGGCGGTCAGCGCAAGGCCGGTGGCTGCCTGCCGTGCCGGAACCCCCGCCCGCCACGCGCCATCATTATCCGCCACCACGCCGCGCAGCACATCGCCCAGCCGCACCTCGATCTTGCGCCCCGGTGCAGCGGTGCCGGTGACGATAATCGGCTTGCCGCGCTGGAACACGGCCCCGTCCGAAATCAGCGACCCAAGGCCCAGCGATTGCGCCGCCGCCGCAGATGGCAAGGCTGCGGTCAGCAGCAAGGCTGCCAGGATGATTTTGCGCATGGGTACCCTCTTTTCCGCTTCAGCCACGCCACACAGGAGCGGGCAGCCCGGTTACGCCGGGTCGATACACAAATACGTCGCCCGCCTTGGGCTCACGCGCAAGCTGATCGCCCGAAAGCCCCTCGCGCGCCGAGGTGACAAACAGCAGATCAAGCTGTGCCCCGCCAAAGGCCGGGCAGGTGACCTGACTGACGGGCAATTGAATCCGGGCAAACTGGCTGCCGTCCGGATTATAGGCAGTCACCCGCCCGCTGCCCCATTCGGCGTTCCACACCCGGCCCTGTGCATCAACATCAGCACCATCGGGATAGGCCTCACCCGAAAGCTGCGCAAACACCTGCGGCTCTCCGATCGCGCCGCTTGCCGCATCAAGCGGGTAGCGCAGGATTTCCTGTGTCGGCGTATCGGTGAAATAAAGCGCGCTGCCATCGGGGGCGAATGAGGTCGCATTGCTGATGGCGATGCCGCCGCGCAAGGCCTCAGGCGGGGCGGCGCGACCATCGAGGCGGTACAGCGCACCGCCCTCGCCCGCAGCCAGTTTGCGATCTTCCACCATGCTTCCCGCCCAGAAGCGGCCCTTACGGTCCACCCGTCCATCATTCATGCGGATACCGCGATAGTGGGGCTGGGTCTTGTGCAGCCACTGGCAGATCCCGGTTGCCGGGGCATAGAGCGCAAAGCCGCTGGCAAAGGCGCACACCAGCAGCGCCGGATCATCCGTGAGCCCGAGCGAGCCGAGCCGTTCCGGCAGATCGAAACGCGTCAGCTGCGCCGAAGGCCAGTCCAGCCGCAGCAATTGCGCGGACTGGATATCGGTGAACCACAGGCACGAGAGGCGGTGATCCCACACCGGCCCCTCGCCCAGCACGCATTGCGACGGGATCGTGGCGACAAGCTCCATGCCTCACCACCAGGTCGCATAGAGCGCGACAAGGATCGCCACCACCGCGACCGAGGCGATGTTGAACCCGCCGGTGGTCTTGTAGCTGACGCCCTCGGTGGTGATCCGGTCAGCATTGGCGGCAGCCGGCATGGCAAAGGACAGCGCCACCGCCAGCACCAGCGAGGCCAGGAACACGATCCCC
Source organism: Porphyrobacter sp. (assembly GCA_018991295.1). GTDB lineage: Bacteria > Pseudomonadota > Alphaproteobacteria > Sphingomonadales > Sphingomonadaceae > Erythrobacter. The sequence continues at coordinate 1,545 of JAGKSZ010000050.1, forward strand.
ATACGGTCCATGAACGGGATGTCCGGCGCCATGACCTTGAGCGCATAGGACAGCAGCACCGAAGCCGCCGCAGCGCCAATTGCGCCCGCCTCGCTCGCCTTCTTCCAGAACAGGCCGAGCAGGAAGATCACGGTGATCCCCGGCGTGAAGAAGCCGGAAAACTCCTGAATGAACTGGAACGCCTGATCCGATCCACCCAGCAAGGGCCGCGCCGTGACAAGCGCCAGCAGGGTGGCGATGGCGGCACTGACCCGGCCGACCAGCACAAGGTGGTTCTCCTGCCCCGCCTTGACCGAAGCCTCGGCCGAGGCCGGATCAATGCCCCGGAACTTGGCGTAGAGATCGAGCGTGAAGATCGTCGCAATCGAGTTGATCTTGGACGCGGTCGAAGCGACCACCGCAGCCATCAATGCGGCAAACACAAGGCCAAGAATACCTGCAGGCAGATATTGCATCATCGTGGGATAGGCCTCGTCCGGCTTGGCAAGGTCCGGCGCAAGGATCACCGCAGCGATCCCCGGCAGCACCACGATCACCGGCATCAACAGCTTCAGGAAGGCCGCAAACACGATCCCCTTCTGCGCTTCGGGCAGGCTCTTGGCGGCGAGCGCACGCTGGATGATGTACTGGTTGAACCCCCAGTAGCTGAGGTTGGCAATCCACATCCCGCCCAGCAGGACCGACAGGCCCGGCAGGTCCTTGTAGAAGGGATTGTCGGGCGCAAGGATCATGTCGAACTTGCCCGGCAGCTCGGTCGTCATGCGGGTGAAGCCGCCGATGATCCCGGCATCGCCGCCAATTTCAGACAGGGTGATGCCGGAAATCAGCAGGCCGCCGCAGATCAGCAGCGTAACCTGCACGATATCGGTCATCGCCACCGCCTTCAGCCCGCCATAGAGCTGATAGAGCAGCGCGAACCCGCCCAGCGCGAACAGCGCCACATCCTGATCGACGCCCGCGACCTTGTTGACCGCAATCGAACCCAGCCACACGATCGAGGTGAGGTTCACGAACACATAAAGCGCCAGCCAGAACACCGCCATCAGCGTGCGGATACGGGTGCCGTACCGCTGTTCGAGGAACTGCGGCATGGTGACGATGTCGTTCCTGAGGAAGATCGGCAGGAAGAACTTGCCCACGATCAGCAGCGTGATCGCGGCCATCCATTCATAGGAGGCAATCGCAAGGCCAATGGCATAGCCCGATCCCGACATGCCGATGATCTGTTCCGCCGAGATATTGGCCGCGATCAGCGATGCGCCAATCGCCCACCACGGCAGGCTTTTGGAGGCGAGGAAGTAGTCGGAACTGTCCTTCTGGTGCCCGGCCTTTTCGCGGCTCACGAACTGTGCAAGACCGAAGATGAAGATCGCATAGGCTGCGATCACGATGATATCGATGGTTGCCAATCCCATTGGCGCTCTCCCCGTTTTTCGGTTTTGTTGCATTAATAGTATAATTAGGCAATAGCCGTTTCTCTCAAGCTATGCAGATGTGAAGGGACGGGAGATGGCAGGGACAATCGAAGGCAGGCTGCCACTGGTCGCAATCCTGCGCGGGCTGGAACCGGAGCGCGCAGTTGCGGTGGGCGAAGTGCTGGTGGAGGCCGGGTTCGACATCATCGAAGTGCCGCTCAATTCCCCCGAACCGCTCACCAGCATCGCCGCGCTGGTCGCTGCGCTGGGCGATCACGCCCTGATCGGCGCCGGTACGGTGCTCACCCAAGCGCAAGTCGATGATCTTGCCGGCATCGGCGCGCAGCTGGTGGTCTCGCCCAATTGCAACCCGGCCGTGATCCGCCGCACCGCTGAACACGGCATGGTGAGCATGCCCGGCGTCGTCACCCCGACCGAGATGTTCGCGGCACTCGAAGCGGGCGCGACGGGCCTCAAGATCTTCCCGGCCGAAATGGTCAGTCCTGCCATCATCAAGGCCGTGCGCGCGGTGCTGCCGCCCAAGGTGCCGGTGCTGGCGGTGGGGGGCATCAATGCCGGCAATATGGGCGAATTTCTCGCCGCGGGTGCGGCCGGGTTCGGGATCGGCGGTTCGTTGTTCAAACCGGGCAAGCCGATTGCGGACATCGCCGCCGATGCCCGCGCAATCGTAGCCGCGTTCCGGGCGGCGCGGGCAGGCTAATCAACCGGGACAGGCGCTTCCCGGTCACTGAGCGCACGGGCATCAAGCAGGCGCAGCGCCTCGGTCAGCAGGTCCTGCGCCGCCTGCGCCGCGCCTTCGGCATCGCCGCGTTCGATGGCGAGATAGATGCGTTCATGATCGGCAACGCTCGCCATGCGCACCCCCTTGACCGAATTGGTCAGGCGGATCGAGAACCTCAGCGCAGTATCGATCACGTGGCTGAACTGGACGAAAAAGCGGTTCCCGCTCGCGTGGAGGATCGCGATGTGGAAGGCGATGTCGGATTCGAGCGAATCCATCCGCCCCTCGTCCGCCTCGCGCATATCGTGAAGCCGGGCCGCGATTTCGGCAATCGCGGCGCGATCCTGCCGGATGGCGGCCGCGGCGGCGGCCTTGGGTTCAATCCCTTCGCGCACCACCAGAAAATCGCGCATCAACTCGAAGGTAAACCGCCGTTGCAGCGTCCAGCGCAGCACATCGGGATCAAGGATGTTCCACTTGTGCTCAGGCTCCACATAGGTGCCCCGCCGGGGGCGCGAACCCACGAGGCCCTTGGCGGTCAGCATCTTCACCGCCTCGCGGATCACGGTGCGCGAGGTATCGTGCTGCTTGGCGAGTTCGGCTTCGATCGGCAGGCTGCCGCCCGGCGCCACATCGCCGCGCACGATCTGCCCGCCAATGCGTTCCACCACTTCGCCGGTAAGATACTGGCTTGCCATTACACTCTCCCGCCATCGATGATGAAGTGCTGGTTGGTGATCATGCGGCTGTCATCGGCGGCGAGGAACATGGCAAGATTGGCCGCATCGCGCGGCTCGATCCGCTCCTTGAGGCACACCTGCTCCATCCACTCGGCCTCGGCCTTGGGCGTCAGCCACAGATCGAGCTGGCGCTGAGTGACGACCCAACCAGGCAGGATCGTGTTCACGCGGATGCCGTCAGGGCCATATTGCCGGGCAAGCGCCTTGGTCATGCCGAGCAGCCCCGCCTTGGCGGTGACATAGCCCGGCATCCCGTCCGGCCCGAGCACCGCGTTGATCGAGGAGAAATTGACGATCGCCCCGCCGTGGCCGCCCGCGCGCATCAAATGCACCGCGGCTTGCGAGGCGAAGAAGGCGCAATCGAGGTTCACCGCCATGCAGCGGCGCCAACTGTCCTGTGAGGTTTCCAGTGGATCATGGCGGGTGTCATTCGCCACATTGTTGACCAGCACCTCGAACCCGCCAGCCTCGGCGGCGAAATCGCTGATCGCCGCCTTGAGCGCAGCTGCATCGGTCACATCGACCCTGCGGAACCACGGGCGGGCGTATCCTGCGGCCTGCAACTGGTCGGCCAGTGCGCCAGCCGCATCCTCGGCCAGATCGAGGTGGCCCACCACGGCGCCCTGCTCGCTGAAGGCCTCGACCATCGCGGCGCCGATGCCGGTCGCCCCGCCGGTGATGAACACCCGGCGCCCGGCAAGGCTGGGATAGGTGGCGTAGGCGCGCATCAGTGGCTCTCCCGTTTGACCTCATCGCCGCTGCACCCGACCAGAAAGTCGAGATCGGCGCCAAGGTGCGCCTGCATCACATGGCGGCGGTGCATCGCGACATAGCCGCGCGTGGTGTCATATTCTTCCGCCGGACGCAGCGCGGCGCGCCGGGCAAGCTCTTCGTCCGAGACCATCAGATTGAGCGTGCGGGCATCGGCATCGAGCACGATGTCATCGCCGGTTTCCACCAGCCCCAAAGGCCCGCCCACGGAAGTTTCGGGCGAGACATGCAGCACCACAGTGCCGAACGCCGTGCCGCTCATGCGGGCATCGGAAATGCGCACCATGTCGGTCACGCCCTGTTCGAGCAGCTTGCGCGGCAGCGGCATGTTGCCGACTTCGGGCATCCCCGGATAGCCTTTTGGCCCGCAGCCCTTGAGCACCATGACCGAGCTTGCATCGATATCCAGATCGGGATCGTCGATGCGCGCCTTGAAGTCCTCGATCGTCTCGAAAACCACGGCCTTCCCGCGATGCGAGAGCAGCTGCGGTGAGGCCGCGCTCGGCTTCATGATCGCGCCATCAGGGGCAATATTGCCGCGCAGCACCCAGATGCCCGAGGCCTGCTTGAACGGCGCATCGGGCGTGGCAATCACCGCCGGATTGAAGATTTCCGCCCCCGCAATCTGCTGACCGATGGTCTCGCCCGAGACTGTTTCGACATCAAGGTTGAGGTGATCCTGCATCGCCGCCATCAGCGCGGGCATCCCGCCGGCGTAGTGCAGGTCCTCCATCAGATACTCGCCCGAAGGCATGATATTGGCGAGCAGCGGCATATCGCCGCCCAGCGCGTCGAAATCGTCGAGCGTCAGCGGCACACCCACACGGCCCGCCAGCGCCAGCAGGTGGATCACCGAATTGGTCGATCCGCCGATGGCCGCGTGGACGCGGATCGCGTTTTCGAAGGCTTCGCGGGTGAGAAAGTGCGACAGGCGCTTGTCCTGCCGCACCAGTTCCACGATCCGCCGCCCGGTCGCGTGCGCCATCGCCTGCCGGTTGGCGTCCACCGCCGGGATCGTGGCATTGTATTTGAGCGCCACGCCCAGTGCCTCGGAAATCGCGGCAAAGCTGGAGGCGGAACCCATGGTGTTGCAGGTCCCGCGTGAACGCGACATGCCGCTTTCGGCAGCGAAGAACTGGTCGGGCGACATTTCGCCTGCGCGCACCGCTTCGGACAGCTTCCACACATCCGTGCCCGAACCGATGTCCTTGCCCCGGAACTTGCCGTTGAGCATCGGACCCGAGGAGATCACCATGGTCGGCAGGTTGACGCTGGCCGCGCCCATGATCTGGCCCGGCGTGGTCTTGTCGCAGCCGCCCAGCAGCACGACGCCATCGATGGGATTGCCGCGGATCGATTCCTCGACCTCCATCGCCAGAAGGTTGCGGAACAGCATCGCAGTGGGGCGCATCTGGGTCTCGCCCAGCGACATGGCCGGAAATTCGAGCGGCAGGCCGCCTGCCTCCCACACCCCGCGCTTCACATATTCAGCCAGCTCGCGCATGTGCGAATTGCACGGCGTCAGCTCTGACCAGGTGTTGCAGATGCCGATAATCGGTCGCCCGTCAAACGCATCGGCAGGATAGCCTTGCGCCTTCATCCACGAACGATGAATGAACCCGTCGCGGTCGAGCTTACCATAGCTGTGCGCACTGCGCCGCTTGCCCGAATTGCCCCCCATGTCGTCTACCGGACCTTTCGTTGACCTTGGCTTGATGGTTCAATAATCACAATAATGTGCGATGTTGAATAATACTATCATTTAATCGTGCGCGAGGCCGTGCGCCTTTGGATGCGCCCTGCGCATGCGGACTAGTCCTTCGGTTCGGGCGAGAGGCTGGCTTTCGCCCTGGCGTTTTCGGCGCGGACGTGGCCTTGCGAATAACGGCGGATGTCTTCCTGCGACCAGAAGGTGCCGGTGTGCCACCGCGGGTGTTCCATGGTGCCCTCCCATGCAAACAGCGCGCGCAGCATGGCGCCCACCCGTTCAGGCTGAGCGGTGGCAAGATCGCGCGCTTCGCCGGGGTCGGCATCGAGATCGTAAAGCTGCGGCGTCCGATCAGGGAAGCGCAGCAGCTTCCAGGGCCCCTGCCGCATCGCCGCGACCGTATCATAACGCCAGAACAGCTTGCGCTCCGGTTGGCCAGTTGCCTCGCGGTCCAGCGGCAGCCCATCAAGCCCGCGTGGGGATGGCGCGCCCGCCATTACCAGCGCAGTCGGCACGATATCCATGAGCGAGACGGGGTGCGAACGGCGCTCGCCCGCGCCTGCACCATCGGGCCAGCGCACGATCATCGGCACCCGGACCCCGCCTTCAAGCAGCGTGCCCTTCATGCCGCGCAAAGGGCGATTATCGGTGTCGAGCCCGATCATGTCCCCGCCGTTGTCATTGGTGAAGATCACCAGCGTATCGCGGTCCAGCCCGCGTGCCGCAAGCGCGCCCAGCACCCGCCCGGTGGCCCGGTCCAGCGCCCACATCATGGCGGCCAGCCGGCGGCGCTGGGGATCGGCGATGTGGCGGAAGCGGGCAATGTCGGCGGCGGTCGCATCCATCGGCGTGTGCGGCGCGGTGAAGGCAAGGTAGAGCAGAAACGGCTGGCCCGCCGCTGCATCGATCTGGCCTATCGCCTCGCTGGCGAAATCGTCGGTAAGGTAATCACGCGCCGTCACGGCCGTGCCATTGCGTTGCAGGGTACCCGGCTTCACGCGCGCGGGGAAATAGCTGCTGTTGCCGCCGATCAGGCCGTAGAAATGATCGAACCCGCGCGCATTGGGATGGAACTGCGGCGCATCGCCCAGATGCCACTTGCCCACCGCAATGGTGCGATAGCCGTGCCCGCGCAGCCGGTCAGCCAGCGTCTTTTCGCCCGTCGCCAGCCCCATGAAGGCCGGATCGATCCCCGGCGCGGGATCATGGGTGAGGTTGAATTCAAAGCCGTAGCGCAGCGGGTGCCGTCCGGTCAGCAATCCTGCGCGCGAAGGGCTGCAAAAGGGCGTGGTCGCATAGGCCTGATCATAGACCACGCCTTGCCGCGCCAGCGCATCGATACGGGGCGTTGCCATTTCGCGGCTGCCCTGAAACCCGAAATCGCCATAGCCTGCATCATCGGCAAGGATGATGACGATGTTCGGCTTGCGGGGCGATTGCGCCGCCAGCGGCACCGACAGACAGCCGCCCAGCACCAGAGCTGCAAGCCCTGAGACAAGGACTGCAAGGATGCGGCGGCCAGAGGTCACCGGGCGACCTTTGATCGGTCGGTCACAGCGCGGGTCTGCCCTTCCACCTCGGCCAGCAAAGCCGCGAGCCGGGCCACATCAGCAGGCCGGCCCGCTGCAAGGTTGCGCCGTTCGCCAATATCCCCAGACAGGTCATAAAGCTGCGGCTGACGGCTGGCTGCGCTTTCGATCCCCTTGCCCGCCACGAAGGCCGCCTGTTCGGGGTTGCGCATCGGCGCGATGTATTTGAGCGCGCCTTCGCGGATCGCGAAACCGGCCACCGATTCCTTGAACAGCCAGCTGCGCCCGGTTCGGCTCTGCCCGAGCCATGCTGCGATCATGTTCTGGCTGTCGATCGCCACATCGTCGCGCAGGCTGGCACCCGTCAGCGCGGCGAGCGATGCCAGCAAATCGACCTGCGTCATCAGCGCATCGCTTACCCCCGGCGTGATCCGCCCCGGCCACCACGCGATGGTCGGCACCCGCGTGCCTGCTTCGAAGGCGCTGTATTTGCCGCCGCGCAAGGGGCCTGCGGGCGTGTGGTTGCCCAGCATTTCCACCGCGCCATCCTCATAGCCATCGTTGAGCACGGGGCCGTTGTCAGACGAGAAGACCACCAGCGTGTTGTCCGCCAGCCCCAGCCGTTCAAGCTCGGCGATCACCTGCCCTGTCATCCAGTCCATCTGCACAATCGAATCCCCGCGCGGGCCCATCGTGGTCGCGCCCTGAAAGCGCTTGCCCGGCATGCGCGGCACGTGCGGATCGTGCAGTGGCAAGAACAGGAAGAACGGCCTTTCCCGGTTGGCGCGGATGAAATCGACCGCCTTTGCGGTGACGACTTCGTGGAGGTCTTCATCGACCCATTCCGCCGCCACACCGCCCTTCATGTAGCCGATGCGCGAGACGCCGTTGATGATGCTGTCCGAATGTTGCCGGTCCGCGCCATAACGGCGCTGATCGGGGTTTTCGGTCCCGGTCGGTCGGTCACCGATCTTGCCCTGATAGCTGACGCTCAGCGGATCGGCCGGATCGAGCCCCACGACCCGCTGGTTTTCAAGATAGACGGTCGGCACGCGGTCCATCGTCGAGGGCAGGAGGAAGGAATAATCGAACCCGATCTCACGCGGGCCGGGCTTTACTTCCGCGTTCCAGTCCACCTTGCCATCGCCAAGGCCAAGGTGCCACTTGCCCACCACTCCGGTGGCATAGCCGCGGCCCTTCAGCATATCTGCCATGGTGAACTTGTCCGGGCGGATCAGCGCCGGCGCATCGCCGGGAAGGATTTCCGCCTTGCTGCGAAACCCGTATTCGCCGGTCAGCAGCGCATAACGTGACGGTGTGCAGGTTGCCGCCGTGGCGTGGGCATCGGTGAAGCGTACGCCTTCACGCGCCAGCCGGTCCATCGCCGGGGTCGGAATTCCCTTGGCCCCGTAAGATGTAAGATCGCCATAGCCCAGATCATCGGCATAAAGGATGATGATATTGGGCAGGCGCTGGGCCTTTGCCGCTGTCGCGGGCTCGGGTGCTTCACTGCCAGCGCAAGCGGCGCTCGCAGCGGCCAGCAGCGCCAGACAGGCAGCGCGGACAAGCCCGGGGCGGCGCAAGGTCATTGGCTGAAC
>JAGKSZ010000051.1 GCA_018991295.1 Porphyrobacter sp.
GGGCCATCAGCGCCGAAGCCGAGATCGGCGATGAACAGCAGGAACGCGCGGGGTTGCCCTGCCAGTTCTGCAATCAGCGCCGGAAAGGTCGGCAGGGCACCCGCAGCGACCTGCACCAGCGCAAGACCCTGTGTCTCCTTCTGCACATCGGCCACGCAGGCGCGCACCAGCGCCGATTTGCCCATTCCCCGCGCGCCCCACAGCAGCGCATCATGCGCCGCTGCGCCCGATGCAAGCCGGGCGCACAAGTTGCGCAAGCCAACTTTCTGGGCGTCGATCCCGTGCAGCGCCTCAAGCGCAAGCGCATCGAGCACCGGCAAGGCCTGCGCCTTGTCGCCATCCCACAGATAGGCAGGCGCGTTCAGCCAGTTTGTCGGGGGAATGGCCGGAGGAACCAGCCGTTCGAGTGCGGCGGCGATCCGCTCCAGCGCCGCGCGCTCACCCCCGCTGTCCATCTCACCCGACCAATGCTGCGGCGGGGGGCGCGTAAAGCAAGCCCGCCCCCGCCACTGCGCCCGCCTTCAGACCGGCGGCCTCGGGCACGATCCGGTCAAGGAAGAAGCGCACTGTCACCGGCTTGGTCGCAGCGAGTTCGGGCGCGGCCCCGGCCTTGACCGCATCAGCCTGCTTCATCAGCTGCCATCCGGCCACGCACACCGCAGCCATGGTGCAGAACGGCACGCTGCCTGCCAGACGATCATCGAGGCTCGCATCATCGCGCATCCACAGGGCAACATTGGCGCAGTCCCGTGCTAGAGCGGACAGGGCGTATTCGTCCGCCGCATCGCGCGCGATGGTTTCGAACAGCGTCACCAGCGCCTCACCCCCTTCAAGGCCAAGCTTGCGGGTGACGAGGTCTGCAGCCTGAATGCCGTTGGTGCCTTCATAGATCGGTGCGATGCGCGAATCGCGCCAGTGCTGGGCCGCGCCAGTCTCCTCGACAAAGCCCATCCCACCGTGGATCTGGATGCCGAGCCCGGACACCTCCACGCCGACATCCGTGCCCCATGCCTTGAGCATCGGCACCAGCAGTTCCGACCGGGTCTTCGCCGCCTCGTCGCCCAGATTGCCGCGATCGACCTGGCCCGCGCAGTAATAGAGCAGCGCGCGCACGCCTTCTGTCAGGGCCTTCATGCGCCAGATCATGCGGCGCACATCGGGATGCTCGATGATTGCCACCGGGCTCTTGTCGGGCGAGCCGGCGCGGGCCGATTGCACCCGGTCGCGGGCGTAGGCGACGGCCTGCTGCGTCGCCCGCTCGGCGATCTGCGCGCCCTGGTTGCCGACATTGATGCGCGCATTGTTCATCATCGTGAACATCGCGGCGAGGCCCTTGTTGGGCTGGCCAACCAGTTCCCCGATACATTCGCCATTGTCGCCATAGCTCATCACGCAGGTGGGCGAGGCATTGATGCCCAGCTTGTGTTCAAGGCTGACGCAGCGCAGATCGTTCTTCGGGCCAAGAGTGCCATCGTCATTCACATGATATTTGGGCACCACGAACAGGCTGATCCCGCGAGAGCCTTCGGGCGCGCCCGGCAGGCGGGCCAGCACCAGATGGATGATGTTCTTCGCGAGGTCATGTTCACCCCAGGTGATGTAGATCTTCTGGCCGGTGATCAGATACTTGCCCGCGTTGGGTCCCTTGACGATGGGTTCCGCCACCGATCGCAGCGCGCCGACATCGCTGCCCGCCGCCGGTTCAGTAAGGTTCATCGTGCCCGACCATTCGCCGCTCACCAGCCTGGGGAGGTATCGCGCCTGCTGATCGGCGCTGCCGTGATGCTCCAGCGCCTCAATCGCACCGACCGAAAGCATCGGCAGCAAGGTGAAGGCCATGTTTGCTGCGCCGAGGTTTTCCAGCACATTGCAGGCCAGCGTGAAGGGCAGGCCCTGCCCGCCGTGCGCTTCGGGTGAGGCAATGGCATTCCAGCCCTGTTCGACATAGGCGTGGTAGGCAGCTTCAAACCCTTGCGGAAGGCGCACCACGCCGTTTTCCAGTTTCGCGCCCTCCAGATCGCCCTTGCGGTTGAGCGGGGCAAATTCCCCTGCTGCAAACTGGCCCACGCCCGCGACGATGGCCTCGACCAGATCGGGCTCGGCATGGGCAAATCGTTCGCTTTGCGCCAGTTCGTCGATCCCGGCATTGACGCGGATGGCAAGCAGCTGGTCGGCGGTCGGCGGGGTAAACGGGGTCACTTCGGGGGGCGTCCTTTGGTTCTGGAATTGCGCGCGCACTTGGCAGGGCGGCGAATCGAATATAGCGCCGGGGCATGAGCGGCAAGAACGTTACGGAAGTGCGGCTGGCGGACGCGGTAGGGATCGCAGAGGCGGCCCGTTGCCTCGAATCAGGCGGGCTGGTCGCGGTGCCGACCGAGACGGTTTACGGGCTTGCCGCAAGGGCTGACAGTGCCGAGGCGGTGGCGCGGATCTATGCCGCCAAGGGCCGGCCTGATTTCAATCCGCTGATCGTGCATGTGCGCGGGCTGGAGCAGGCCGAGCGTTATGCCCACTTCCCTTACTACGCACACCATCTCGCCGCGACCCAATGGCCCGGACCGCTCACCATGGTCTTGCCGCGCCGACAGGATGCGGGGTTGGCCCCGGCGGTGACTGCGGGGCTTGCTACCATTGCCCTGCGCGTCCCGGCGCATCCGGTGATGCAGGCGCTGCTCGCGGCGGTCGACTTTCCGCTGGCCGCCCCTTCGGCCAATCGGAGCGGGTTCATTAGCCCAACAACGGCGCAGCACGTGCTCTCCTCGCTCGACGGGCGCATCGACATGGTGCTTGATGGCGGGGCGACCGCGAAAGGCCTTGAGTCGACGATCCTCGCCGTGCGCGAGAATGATACCTGGGAGGAATTGCGGCCCGGACCGCTCGATTCCGAGTGGCTCAATCTCGATTACAAGGGGCAGGATCGTCCGGGCGAACGGCCCTCGAAGATCGAAGCGCCGGGCCAGCTTGCCAGTCACTATGCGCCGGGCAAGCCAGTGCGGCTGAACGCTCTGGAGGCCGGGCCAGATGAATTCATGATCGGCTTCGGCGCGGTTCCCGGGGATGTCACTCTGTCAGCCGGAGGCAACCTCACCGAAGCTGCCTCCCGCCTCTATGCGGCCTTGCACGAAGCTGCCCGCGCCCATCACCCGCGCATTGCGGTTGCCCCTGTGCCTGAAGAGGGCGTGGGCCGCGCCATCAATGATCGGCTGCGGCGGGCGGCGGCCTAATCGCCTTCGGGCTCGCCCCGCAGCAAGGCCTTGCTTTCCGCCTTTATCGCTGCAGCCTTGTCGCAAGCCTTGGCATCGCCGTCGCGGCAGCGTTCAATCTGCCTGGCATAGGCGCGGTCAAGTTGGCCAAGGCGTTCTTCACGCTCCCTGATCTCTCGCCCGCGCTTTTCATCGGCTTCGGATTGGCTGGTGGTGGCGGCATCCACGCCTGCGCTGACCGCGCGGACAGGGAGCGTCACCACATCGACGACAGCCTTCGCCACGCAGCCCTGCAGGGCCAGTGCGGCGCAGCCGATGATGAGCGGGCGGAGGCGATCCATAGCCCGCACAGTCTCGCTGACGGGTTACGATCTGGCAAATCCTATTGCGCGGGCTTTGCCGGAGCAGATGGCACCGCGGGCGCTGCCGGGGCCATCGGGGCTGCAGGGATGGCCGCGCTTGCCCCGGTGCTGCCGGGTGTGCAGGTCAGCGTGCCCGAACCGAAGGCGTTGACAGTGCACTTGGCGCTGCCTGTCACCTTGATATCGCCTGCGCCGCCGATATTGGCTTCGACCTTGCCGTCCGAGGAAAAGACGACATCGCCGGTGCCGCCGATGGTGACTTCCGCCTGATCGGCCTTGAGACCGGGCATCTCAACCTCGCCCG
>JAGKSZ010000052.1 GCA_018991295.1 Porphyrobacter sp.
CTCGCCCGCGCCGCCGATCAGCACATCGAGTTCCTTGGCGCTGCCTGAACCGCGCACGGTTCCTGCCCCGCCGATGTTGATGCCGAGTCGCTGGCTGGCGATGGTCCCGAATTCAACCAGGCCGCTGCCGCCGATATTGATATCCGCCTCGCTGGCAAGTCCCTGTGCCTTGATCGTGCCGGCCCCGCCAATGATCACTTCCTTGGGCGCGGGCATGGTGATGCGGATGGTGGCATTGCTGTTGCCGTTCCAGCCCTCTTCGCGGGTGATGCCGATGATTTCGCTGTCACGCACAAAGCGCAGGCTTTCGGTATCCTTGCCCTCGACCTTGATGGCGAAGGTATCGCCTTCGGTAAGGATCACCGTATCCCCCGAGGCGAGAAATACCTTGGCGGGCGGAGCGCCGGCGATTTCGATTTCGGAGAGGGGCACGCCCTTCTGGCCATTGATTTCGACATCCGCGCCATCGCAGGCGGCAAGAGCGGCGGTGCCTGCAAGCAGCAGCGCAAGGCGTGCGTGGATCATCAGTGTCTCTCCCTTTGGCGTATTGCTGATGTAATACACCAAAGGGTGGGGTGCAAGGGGCGATGGTGGGGGCCTGCCCCCAACGAAAAGGGCCGCCCCGAAGGACGGCCCCTTGATTTCTGCACGAAGGCGCTGTGAAGCTTACGCTTCTTCGGCGCTTTCGTAATACTGCGGGGCGTGTTCACGCAGCACGTCGAGGATCTTGCCGAGAGCGGTGGGCTCATCGGTTTCTTCCATCGCCGCCAGTTCGCGCGCGAGGCGGCTGGAGGCCGCTTCGAAGATCTGGCGTTCCGAATAGGACTGCTCGGGCTGGTCTTCGGGGCGGAACAGATCGCGGGTCACTTCGGCGATCGACACAAGGTCGCCCGAGTTGATCTTGGCTTCATATTCCTGCGCGCGGCGCGACCACATGGTGCGCTTCACCTTGGGCTTGCCCTTGAGGGTTTCCATCGCCTGCTTCAGGGTCTTGTCCGACGAAAGCTTGCGCATCCCGATGGCTTCGACCTTGTTGACCGGCACCCGCAGGGTCATGCGCTCTTTTTCAAAGCGCAGCACGTAAAGTTCCAGCTGCATCCCGGCGATTTCCTCCTTCTGGAGTTCAACCACCCGGCCTACGCCGTGCTTGGGGTAGACAACATAATCGCCGACGGTGAATGCGTTCGCGGTGCTCGCCATGCACGTTCCTTTCAATCGGCCGATCCATGCAACAGGGAGAGGGACGCCTGACCCGGCGGCGCGACCCAACCCCTCACGGGGCGAGCGCCGAGAAGACACGTCCGGTTGGGGGGTTGCTGGTGTCGGGCCTTCCTGGTTTCAACGCCTGCGCGGGCCAGGAGCCCAGCGCGGTCGATGGATTATATAGCACACCTGCAACAAAATTGCGAGTCGGCGTTTCCGATAGGTCACACAGCGTCGCGATCCGCGCCGAAGCGCGGCGGAATCAGTCCCCGTCGCCGGGCGCGTCGCTGAAGTACTTCTCGAACTTGTCCTTTTCGCCCTTGTGCGCATCGGCATCTTCGGGCGGGGCCTTCTGGCTGGTGATGTTGGGCCACACCGCCGAAAACTTGGTGTTGAGTTCGAGCCACTTTTCAAGGCCGTCTTCGGTGTCCGGGAGAATCGCCTCGGCCGGGCATTCCGGCTCGCACACGCCGCAATCGATGCACTCGCTGGGATTGATCACCAGCATGTTCTCGCCTTCGTAGAAACAGTCGACCGGGCACACTTCCACGCAGTCGGTGTACTTGCACTTGATGCAGTCTTCGGTGACGACGTAAGTCATTGCGGCTCTTTCACGAGAAGTCTTCGGGATCGTCTGGCAGGATGCCAGACACCGGCGGCGACGCGCCTATGGTGTTTTGCCCTTTAGGGTCAAGCCCCACTGGGTCAACCTCCCGATAATGGGAAAGCGCAGCGGCGGGTGATCCGCGCCGGTCGGGAAGGGCGAGAAGTTCGATCACCCTGACGTTGTTGCCGATCGCAAGGGTCAGCACATCGCCCCCCCGCACCCCATGCGCGCCGCGCAGCACGTGCTGGCGGTTGCAGCGCACCGCGCGGCCCGCGATCAGCGCATCGGCGGCTGATCGGGGGCGGGCGAGCCGCAGGTAGACGAGCAGGCGGTCGATCCTGATCGACGCCGCACTATTCATCCCTTGAGCAGGTCCGCCAGCTTGTCGAAGGCCCCGCCAGCGCGGGCCGGACCGGTATCGACGGGGGGTCTGGCGGGGGTCTGGCGGGGGTCTGCGCCGCGTTTGCCGCCACCCTGAGGGGGCTTGGCACCGGGCTTGCCGCGCCGGTTATCGCGCTTGTCGGCCTGTGGCTTACCCTGATGCTCGGCCTTGCCCTTGCGATCCGGGCGACGCTCCCCGCGCCTTTCGTCGCGCTCACCGGGACGGCGCGGGCGCCAGTACCAGCGGTCGGGCGCGGGTGCACCCTGCGCACCTTCGGGCAAGGCCCGCGCGCGTTCCACCCGGAAGCCCGCGCTGCCCAGCAGGCGGCGGGCGTTTTCGGCCTCCAGTCCCACGGACACGGCCAGCGACAGATCGAGCCGGAACGGGCGCCCATTGTGGTTTTTGGTGCGCTCCTTGGGGTGCACTGCCACCACCTTGCTCCGGGCATCGAAGGCGGCGCGGAATATCTTCTCCGCCAGATCGACGCGGATCGCCTGCGTGCCTGCATAGCGATAGCCGGCGGGCAAACGGCCCTTGGCCCAGCTGCCCTCGGCCAGCACGGGGAGCATCGCGTCCTGCACCGCGCGGCTATCCAGTCCCAGCGCGTGCAGCAGGCGGCGCGGGGCGGGCTTCAGGAGCGGCGCATCGAAAATGTCGAGCGCGCCGAAGGTCACGCCGAGCTTGCGCAGATAGGGCCGCATTTCCTTGGGCAGATTTTCCAGCCCGGCTTCTTCGCGGCTGATCACGCCGCGCGCTTCGATCAGAGTGATGACCAGCGCACGCGCCTGTGAGCCTGCAGCCGGATCGCGGGCGGCCTCGGCCAGCTTGCGCAAGGGTTCGAGCGGTTCGAGCTGCTTATCCAGCCACGCCGCCAGCCCCGCCTCCAGCCGGGCCTTGGCCGCATCGGGCAGCAGCGCGACATCGCGGGTCAGGGCAAGGCGCGGGGTGCCGAAATTGCCCGAGCCGGGGTGTCCGGGGAAGCTGATCTCGGCCAGCGCCCGGTTCTGCCACCGGATCGCGCCGCCTGTGATTTCCAGCTCGGCAATGCCCTGCGACAGCAGCCATTCGGCGCGGCTTTCCAGCAGCGATGGCAACGCCTTCTCGCCCGCCGCCAGCAGCATCCGCCGGTCAGCGACGCCCGCATTGGGATCGACCTGGAACCGGAAGCCTTCAAGCCGGCCGATGCTCTCGCCCTCCACGGTCAGATGGCCATCGGGTTCGAGCGTGACGGGCAGCGCGCTTGCATCCTGCCCCAGCGATTTCATCAAGAGTGTCGTCCTTCGGTTCACAAAACGCTCGGTCAGGCGCGCGTGCAGCGCATCCGAGAGCTTCGCCTCAACGCTGCGTGCCCGCGCAGCCATTTCGTCACGCGCCAGCACCCAATCGGGGCGCTGGCAGATGTAGGCATAGCTGCGAATCGCCGCAATCCGGCCTTGCAGCGTGTCGATGTCGCCCTGCATCCGGTCAAGCTCTGCGATGCGCGCAGCGACGAAATCGGCGCCGAGATAGCCGCCCCGCAGGTCATCCCACAGCCGGGCGACGAAGCGCGCGTGCTGTTCCACGCCCAGATTGCGAAAATCGGGGAGCGAGCACACTTCCCAGAACCGCCGCACCGCGCCTGCGCCGCGCACGCTATCGGCAATGGGATCGGCAGCGAGGCGTTTGAGCACGGCCAGATCAATCGCCTGCGGGGCAGCCTTCAGCACTGCGTTTTCAGGCCGCGCTTCCAGATCGGCAATCAGCCGTTCGAGCGAATCGGTGCGCGGGTCTGCATCGCGCCAGAACAGATGGGTGAGGGGCGCAAACTTGTGTTCCTCGATGGCGAACACTTCCTCATCGGTGAACTGGAGCGGTTCGCCGTCGCCTTTTCCGGTGCCTGACAGGGTGCCGAAGGTGCCATCGCGCTGGTGCCGCCCGGCGCGGCCCGCAATCTGCGCCATCTCCGCAGGGGTGAGGCGGCGCTTCCGGTGTCCATCGAACTTCGACAGCGAGGCAAAGGCGACATGATCGAGATCGAGGTTCAGCCCCATGCCAATGGCATCGGTGGCGACGATGTAATCCACCTCGCCCGCCTGAAACATGGCGACCTGCTTGTTGCGGGTTTCGGGCGAAAGCGCGCCCATCACCACCGCAGCCCCGCCCCGGAAGCGGCGCAGGGCTTCGGCCATGGCATAGACCTGTTCGACGCTGAAGGCGACGACCGCCGAACGCTTGGGCAGGCGTGACAGCTTGCACACTCCGGCATGGGAAAGGGTTGAAAAGCGTGGGCGGCTGGTGATTTCGGCCTTGGGGATCAGCGCCTTGACCATCGGTTCCAGCGCGGCGCTGCCGAGGATCATCGTCTCCTCGCGTCCGCGTGCATGGATCAGGCGATCGGTGAAGATATGCCCGCGTTCCGGATCGGCGCCCAGTTGCGCTTCGTCGATGGCAACGAAGGCGTGGCTGTTGGCGGTCCTCGGCATGGCTTCGGCGGTGCACAGGAAATAGCGTGCCTCAGGCGGCTCGATCCGTTCCTCGCCGGTGATGAGCGCCACCTGCCTGTCACCCTTGATGCTGCGCACCCGATCATAGACTTCGCGGGCCAGCAGGCGCAGCGGGAAGCCCATCATGCCGCTGGAATGGCCGCACATCCGCTCGATCGCCAGATGCGTCTTGCCGGTGTTGGTCGGCCCGAGCACGGCGCGCACGCGCGCGTCATCGGCGGGGCGGGGGGGCAGGGTCTGGGTCACTACGCCGCTGGTCATTGCAGGCTTGCCGCAGGCGGGCAAGGCCATGGCGCAGACCCGCACCCAGCTACGCACAACACCTTATCGCACGTGGGGCGCAACTGGTCGCTGGTTAAGCGCGGATTTACTTTGTTCTGGCAAAGAAATGGGACAAGGCACCATCAAGGGTGGCGGCAGGCTCGCCCCGGTAAGGGCACCGCTTCGGGGCAGAGATGTTGGATCACGCGCGCAAACTGACCGACGGTGATGCCGAAGCCGATGCGGGTGAAGCCGAGGCCGCGCCCGCTGTCGGCCCGCAGTCACGGGCGCTGGTGGTTGCGCCTGCGCCGATCAATCCCGAAACCGCGCGCGAACTGCTCCCCTATCTGCGCAATGGCCGCCAGCTTGCCGCACCAACCCCCGTGCAGCGCGCCCGCCGACGCCTTGCCGCCCGTTTTGCCGCCGCTGCCGAACGTTATGAAGCGTGGCGTCTTGACGCCTCACGCTGGTTTGACCGGCTCGATCTGGCCCCCGATCTGGCCGAGGATATCGGCAGCCGCCGCTGGCTGCGCGGGCTGGGGACGATGGTGGGGCTGGGCGCGCTGGCGCTGGCGTGCTGGCCCGATCTCACCCCGCTCGAAGCGCGTCCCGCCATGCCGGTGGGCGAGGATGTCGATGCCGAGATGCGCAGCCAGATGATCCTGCCGCTGGCGCTGGGTGCGGATAGCGGTCGCCGCATGGGGCCGACCCCGGCGGTAATCCCCCTCAAGAGCGCGCCCGAACGGCCGCAGATCCAGATGCTCGTGACGCTTGCGCCGGGCGACAGCTTTGTCTCGATGCTGCGCCGCGCCGGCGTGGCGGCAGAGGATATTGACCGCGCCGCCGCGCTGGTCGGGCAGGCGGTGGCGGTCGGCGATATCCAGCCTGGCACGCAGATGGATCTGATCCTTGGCCGCCGCACCGCCCCGGGCCAGCCGCGCCCGCTCGACAGCCTGTCGTTCCGTGCGCGCTTCGATCTGGAACTGGCGCTGACCCGTGCAGGGGTGGGCGAGGTCAATCCCGATGGCACCCCGGTGATCCCTTCCGGCCCGCTGGCCTTGCAGCGCAATGTGATCCGCGTCGATGAAACCCCGCTGCGGGTGCGCGGGACGGTGGGCAGCAGCCTCTATCGTTCGATGCGCGCCGCCGGGGTTCCCGCGAGCGCGGTGCAGGAATACCTGAAGGCGCTCGATGCGCAAATCGACATGGAGCGCGAAGTGCGCTCGTCCGATGAATTCGACATCATCCTTGCCTATCGCCGCGCCGCCACGGGTGAACGGCAGGCGGGCCAGCTGCTTTATGCCGGGGTTGACCGTTCGGGCCAGCCCCGCACCCAGCTGATGCGCTGGGGGAGTGAGGGGCGTTTCTACGAAGCTTCCGGCGTGGGCGAACAGCGGCGCGGGCTGCTGGCGCCGGTGCCCGGGGCGGTCACGTCGAACTTCGGGATGCGCCGTCACCCGATCCTCGGTTACACCCGGATGCACGCCGGGATTGACTTCAAGGCGTCATACGGGACTCCGATCGTGGCCGTGAGCGACGGGCGGGTGACCAGCGCAGGGCGTTCGGGCGGCTGCGGGATTCAGGTGATGCTCGATCATGGCGGTGCGCTGTCCACGCGCTATTGCCACATGAG
>JAGKSZ010000053.1 GCA_018991295.1 Porphyrobacter sp.
TGTAGATGCCGAAATAGCTGCGACTGCGCGTGCCGGCAAAGCTCGTCTGCACCTGCGCCAATGCGCCAAGTGCCGCGAGCAGTGCTGCGCAGGCGCAGACAAACGCCCAGCGCCGCGCTGCCAGCATCACCGCGCCGCCGATCAGGATGGCGAACATCGCCATGTCGAACAGGCTCCAGGCCGGGTTCGCCAGCATTTCCTCGCGGATCCGCAGCGCGCCCACAAATACCGCAAACAGCAGCAGGATCACCGCGATGCGGAACGTCTGGGGCTTGCCGAATGCCCGGCCCAGCAGGCCGCTCCACGCCGTCAGCGGGAGCAGCGCGGCAGCAGCAAGGATCAGCAGCGGATGCTCCCACGTCCAGTCGAACACCAGCGGGGCGATCAGGGCAGTGAACAGCCCGCCCAGCACGCCGCCTGCCGACATCACCAGATAGAACTGCGTAAGCCGCGCAGGCTCGGGCCGGTCCTCGTAAAGCCGGGCGTGGAGTGTCACTGCCACCACGAACAGCAGCGCAAGGCTTGCTGCCACCGCGATCAGGCTCGGGCGCGAGGAGCCCAGCATCGCCAAAGCCCCGGCTGCGGCAATCACCAGCGGCGCTGCGGCGGTGAACCACCGCGCCAGCCTGCGATTTTCGGCAAAGGCGATGGAATAGGACAGCAGGTAAAGCCCCAGCGGGATCACCCACAGCAGCGGCATTGCGAAGATATCAGTGGTGAGGTGCGTGGTGGTCGACAGCATCAACCCCGAAGGCACCGCCGACAGCGCCAGCCACAGGACAATCCGCCGCGCACCCGGTGCAGCACCGGCAGGCGCATTGCTCGCCGCAGCCGCCACCGCCGGAGCAGGCGCCCCGCGCCGGGCCAGCGCGGCCAGCGCCACCAGCACCACCAGCACGCCATAGCCTGCCGCCCATGCGCGGCTCTGCGCGCCCAGCGGCAGCAAGGGCTCGACCAGCAGCGGATAGGCCAGCAGTCCGGCGAAGCTCCCGAGGTTGGAAGCGGCATAAAGCGGATAGGGATCGCCCGCATCGCGGTGCGTGGCAAACCACTGCTGCATCAGCGGGGCCTGCGCCGAGACGACGAAGAACAGCGGGCCAATCGTCAAAAGGAACAGGTAAGGCACCCACAAGGCCTCGCTCCCGGCCTCAGGCGGAGCGATGGCAGGCAGCGCGATCGGCAGCGTGAAGGCCGCCGCCACCAGCAGCGCCAGATGCACCAGCGCCTGCCGCCCCACCGCAAGGCGGGACAAGGCATGGGCATAGGCATAGCCTCCCAGCAGCAGCGCCTGATAGACCAGCATCGCGCTGTTCCAGACATTGGGCGCTCCGCCGAGGCGCGGCAGCGCGAGGCGCGCGACCAGTGGCTGCACCATGAACAGCAGGAAGCTGCCCGTCAGGATCGTGACGGCAAACAGCCAGCGGCGCGGCCCTGCCGACGGCGCGGAAACCCCCGCGCCCATTTCCTCAGTCATTGCATGGCCTCCCACTGTTCCCGCGTGATCGCATATTGGATCGTCGGGTTATAGAGCGGTGGCATTGCCGGATCGTTGAAATCAAGCGCTGGCGCACGCGCCATGCCCAGTTTCTCCATCAATCGCCAGCTACCGCGATTGGCCTCGACCGTCAGCGCCACGATCCGCGGCGCCCCGTGGACGGCAAAGCCCCAGTCCACAACCGCGCGCATCGCTTCATAGGCAAGCCCAAGCCGCCAGCGATCCTCGCGCACCAGCCAGCCGATCTCGAAGTCTTCAGGGTTGGGCGCCAGCGGGTGAGCGACATGGCGCAGGCCGCAATGGCCGACCATCTCGCCGCTCGCGCGCTCCTCCATGATCATGAAGCCATAGCCATGCGCGGCAAACCCCGCGCGCGAGGCCTGATGCTTGGCGGCGATAACGCTGCGCGGCTGCACGCCGCCAAGGTATTGCATCACCGCAGGCGTATTGAGCAGCGTCATGTGACGATCAAGATCGTCCTCCCCGATCCGGCGCAGGATCAGGCGATCGGTGGTGAGGACAATTGCTGTCACGGCATCGACGCCTGCCAGCCAGCGCGGGTGATGGCATGGGCAATGATCCGGGGGTTTGCGGGATCGAAATCGGGGCTGTCGAAATCGAGGTCCTCGCGGCGCTCCATGCCCAGCCGCAGCATCAGGCCCCAGCTTGGCGCATTGTTCTGTACGGTCAGCGCAATCACTTCATCGGCGCCAAACCGCTCGAAGGCCAACGCAAGGGATGCCGCAGCAGCCTCCTTGGCATAGCCCTGGCCCCAGGCATCCTCGCGCAGCCGCCAGCCGACTTCCATCATGCCTTGCGGACCGCCCGGCTGGTTTGACCGCTTCAGGCCGCAAAAACCCAGCAGTGCGCCATCATCGCGGCGCTCCACCGCCCAGAAGGTGTGTCCGTGATCGGCGCGGTAGGCTTCGATCCGGGCGCGCAAGGCAGCGCGGCCCGCGGTATCGGCCACCCCGCCCAGCCATTGCATCACGGCAGGCGTGTTGGTCACCGCAAAAAAGATCGGCCAGTCCTCCTCGCGCCAATCGCGCAGGGTCAGTCGGGCGGTGTCATGGCGAAAATCGGGCATCGCGGCTCTCAAACGGGGGCGTTTAGCGACCATACGGTGGTCGGGTTGTCATGCGGCGGATAGTCGGGATCGACATAGCCAAGTTCGGGCCGGAAGGTGAAGCCAAGCCGCTGCATCATCCGGGTCGAGGCGACGTTGGACTCGCTGGTCTGGGCGTAGATGCGCGGCAGACCCCATGTCCTGAAGGCAAAGCCGAGCGCCGCTTCAGCCGCCTCGGTCGCATAGCCCTGGCCCCAATGGCCTTGCGCAAAGGTCCAGCCGATCTCGCGCTGGCCTTGCAAGGCGGGCGGCGCAGCGGGGGCGCGCAGGTGGAACAGGCCGACCCGGCCCACCCTGATCTCGCTGTCGCGCAGCCACACCGTCCAGCGCCGGTGCCCGCCATCGCGGAAGGCGACGATATCATCGGCAAGGCTCTGGGCGACCTCGTCAGCCGTCCGCACCCCGGCAATGTGGCGCATCACGGCCGGCGTGTTCACCTCGGCAAGCAGCCACGGCAGGTCCTCCGCCACCGGCGGGCGCAGGATCAGGCGCGGCGTGACAAGCGCGCCGGGCTCAGCCATTCAACAGGCGGGCGGCGTGGGCGGCGTGGTAGGTCAGCACCCCGCTGGCCCCGGCGCGCTTGAAGGCGAGCAGGGTCTCCAGCACCAGCGCATCGCGGCTGCCCGCGCCTGCCGCAGCGGCGGCCTCGATCATCGCGTATTCGCCCGACACCTGATAGGCGAACACCGGCACATCGAATGCCGCCTTCACCCTTGCGACGATATCAAGATAGGGCAGCCCCGGCTTCACCATCACCGAATCCGCGCCCTCGGCAATGTCCATCGCCACTTCGCGGATCGCCTCGTCGGTGTTGGCCGGGTCCATCTGATAGGTCTTCTTGTCACCCTTCAGCAGCCCGCCGCTGCCCACCGCATCGCGGAACGGGCCATAAAAGGCGCTCGCATATTTGGCCGCATAGGACATGATCTGGACATTGGGGTGCCCGTTCATCTCCAGCGCCATGCGGATCGCCTTGATGCGGCCGTCCATCATGTCGGAAGGCGCGATGATATCCGCGCCTGCATTGGCCTGATTGACCGCCTGATCGACCAGCATCGCCACGGTATCGTCATTGACGACATAGCCAGCCCCGTCGATCAGCCCGTCCTGCCCGTGCGAAGTGTAGGGATCGAGCGCCACGTCGGTCAGCACGCCGATATCATGGCCGCAGGCATCCTTGATCGCCCGGATCGCCTGACACATCAGGTTATCGGGATTGTGCGCCTCGCTCCCATCATCGCTGCGCAATTCGTGGGGGGTGTTGGGGAACAGGGCAACCACCGGAATGCCGAGCGCCGCCGCTTCCTTTGCGCGGGCCACAATCCCATCGACCGACCAGCGCGATACGCCCGGCAGCGTTGCGATGGGCTCCTCCACGCCCTTGCCCGATGTCACGAACAGCGGCCAGATCAGGTCTGCCGGGGTGAGCAGGGTTTCGCGGTGCAGCGTGCGGCTCCAGCCGTGGGCGCGGGTGCGGCGCAGGCGGGTGTTGGGATAGCTTCCAGTCATTCGCGAGGCTTACGCCCAATCGCAGCTTGACGACAAGCTCTCGTTACAGCTTGCGCGCAGCAGTGGCGGCAACCACAGCGCCGACCTTCTCGATTTCACGCACCGGTTCCTTGACCTCGCCCGGCTGGGGATCGAGCTCCTTGAGCGCCGCGCCCACTTCGATCTCCTTCAGCTTGATCAGCTGGCGGCGGAAATCGATCAGCTCGGTACCCGAAAGCAGGGCGCGGCTGACAAACTGGACGGCCGAGGGATTGATCACCCGCCCGCCGCGATACATCTCGTAATGGAGGTGCGGGCCGGTCGAAAGGCCGGTCGATCCGACATAGCCAATCACCTGACCGCGCCGCACCTGCATGCCCTGCGTCACCGCCATGCGGCTCATGTGGCAATAGCGCGTGG
>JAGKSZ010000286.1 GCA_018991295.1 Porphyrobacter sp.
CGGCGCATTGCCCCTGCCAGCGGTGCGACACGCTCCCGCATTCCTGACACACATAGCGGCGCTTTGTTTTTGCCATAGGTGTTGCCCCATAACGAGAACAGATGACGAACGCAATTGCATTGCACCTGTCCTGCGCGCTAGACACTCGCCATGCGCCAAAAGGAACTGCGGCTTGCTCTGGTATGTTACGGCGGGGTCAGCCTTGCGGTTTACATGCACGGGATCACCAAGGAGGTGTGGCACCTTGCCCGGGCCAGCCGTGCCTTTCACCATCCTGCTGCCGTGCCGCTGGACGGGGTGGCCGGGGCCTATCGCGATTTCCTGCGGGTGATTGAACGTGACCATGGCCTCAGGGTCAGGGTGCTTCCCGATATCCTGACCGGGGCGAGCGCCGGGGGGATCAATGCGGTGTTCCTTGCCCAGGCGATCCACGCCGGGCACAGCCTCGAACCGCTCACCGATCTGTGGCTGACCAATGCCGATGTGAGCGAGCTGACCGATCCCGATGCCGAACCGCTGTGGCGCTATGCCAAGTTCTGGGCGCAGCCGATTGCCGAATGGTTCCTTTCGCGCCCCGGCAATGCGGTCAGCGCCACCGTCTCGCGTGAGACGCGGGCCGAGGTGCGCGCCAAGGTTTCGCGGCTTGTGCGCGGGCGCTGGTTCAGCCCGCCGTTTTCGGGTGCGCGCTTTTCGGCGATGCTGTTCGAGGCGTTCACGCAGATGGCCGAAGAAGGCGATGGCGTCCCGCTGCTGCCGGCCGGCTATCCCATTGATCTGGCCGTGACCGTGACCGATTTTCGCGGGCACCCGGAAACCCTGCGCCTGCATTCCCCGGCACAGGTTGAGGAGACCGAACATCGCCTTGCTGTCACCTTCCGCGCGCGGGTGGGCGAAGGCGGGTCGGCGCGGCAGGGCGGCAGGTTGGCAGACCCGCTCGAACTGGTGCTGGCGGCCCGCGCCACGGCAAGCTTTCCCGGTGCTTTTCCGCCGCTCACCTTGCGCGAAATCGATGCGCTGGCTGAGGCTGAGGGCCACCACTGGGCCACACGCGGCGCTTTCCTGTCGCGCGTCATGCCCACGCATTGCGCGCGCGGCACGCTGGATGAAGTTGCGTTGATTGATGGAGCAGTGCTGGTCGGCGCGCCCTTCGGGGCGGCGTTGGCGGCGCTCCACGGCCGCCCGGCCCAGCGCGAGGTTGACCGGCGCTTCGTCTATCTGGATCCGCGTCCCGAAGGCGCTGCGCCTGCCCCCGGCACCCGCACCCGCGAGGTCGGCTTCTTTGGCGCGATCTTCGGCTCGCTTTCCACCATCCCGCGGGAACAGCCGATCCGCGACGATCTGGAACGCATCGCGCACCAATCACGTGATGCGGCGCGGCTCAAGCGGATCGTGATGGAATTGCAGGGCGACATTGACCGGGCGGTGGAACGGCTGTTCGGCTATACCTTCCTGCTCGATCGCCCCACCCCCAAGCGGCTTGCCAGCTGGCGGGCCAAGGCCCAGCAGGCCGCAGCAGAGCGAGCGGGCTATGCCTTTGGCGCCTATGCCCTGACCAAATTCGATGCGATCCTGGATGCGCTGGCGCGGCTGACGCTCAAGGCAGCCGGGCAACCGCTGGGCGATACGGTGCCGCTGGCGAACGCGTTCCGCTGCGAACTGGAGGCGCGCGGGCTCGATGCGCTGACCGATGCCCATGGCGGTGCGACACAGGAGGCCATCGCCTTCTTCCGGGCCCACGATACCGGTTTCCGGGTGCGGCGCTTGCAGCTTCTGGCGCGCAAGCTGGCGCGTGATTGGCAGGTTGATCCGTCGGTTCCCGAAGACGCGCTCGACCGGGCGCGGGACCGGCTTTACGAGATCCTCGCAATCTATTTCCGCGCCGATGAAGATGTGCTGCGCGTGCCGCGTTTCTGCGAACTGGCGGCAGATGCCCTGGCGCACCCCGGCGCGGTGCTCGATTTTCTCGCCACCCAGCGCCTTCTGCCCGCAACCGATCTTGCCGCCGAAGAAATGCTGATCGATGCGCTGGAGGATATGCCCAGGGATTTGAAGCGGCGGATGCTGCTGACCTATCTGGGTTTTCCCTTTTATGATGTGGCCACCCTGCCCCTGTCACGGCGCGAGGGGCTGGACGAATTCAACCCGGTGAAGATCGACCGCATTTCGCCCGACGATGCGCTCAGCATCCGCGAAGGGGGAACGGCAGCGACGCTGCGGGGCGTGGAATTCTACAATTTCGGCGCCTTCTTCAGCCGTGACTACCGCGAGAATGATTACCTGTGGGGGCGGCTGCACGGCGCGGAGCGGATGATCGATCTGCTCGCCTCGACCGTGAGCGGCGGCATGGCCACACAGGCTGTGCGCGAAGGCAAGCGTGCAGCGTTTCTGGCGGTGCTGGAGGAGGAGGAGCGCGCAGGCCGCTGCCAGCGCGGGCTGATCGAGGAGATCAGAGCCGAGGTGCGCGAAAAGATGGGTTGAGAGTGCGTCAGGCCCGGATGCCGAAGAACAGCAGCATCACCAGCCGCGAATTGTCCGGCGTGGTGCCAAATCCGGGGGCGGCATTGTGGAACTGCCACGGCGAGAACAGCAGCAGACGGTTGAACCGGGCGGGCACCCGCATGGTGCGCTCCCACCGGGCGGTGTTCGTGGTGTCCTTGTTCACCACATCCTCCACCAGCGCATTGATATCGCCATAGCCGCTGGCAGCGATCTTTGCCGGGTCCTGCGGCACGGCTTCAAGGCCGGTGCGCTTGTGGCGAAAGAAATCGGTGCCGCCTGCATCCGGCCGGGCGCAATCTTCGGGGCGGGACAGGTAGAGGATGCCCGAGTAGGCGGCCGGATCAATATGCACCCCGCTGCGCCCTTTTGCGCCCTTGCCGGTCAGGCGGCAATGGCCGTGCTGGGTGCCGGGCGCGGGGCCGAGCTTCATCCCGACAAGGCGCGATACGGCGGCATCGATCGCATCGGTCGGGAGCGGTGCCGAGGAATTGAGCCCCGGAAAATTGCCGTGCTGATGGGCCGGATCATAGCCGAGACCCATGGCCGCGCGCCGCGCCGCCCAGGGATCGCTGAGAAAATCGTCGATGATCAGAAGCGAGGGAAGCATGGCTCGCCCCTCAGCCCCCGAAGGCGTCCTTCAGCTTGGCAAAGAAACTGCGGCTTTCAGGGCATTCGTCGCCGGTTTCGGTCGCCTTGAATTCCTCAAGGATTTCCTTCTGGCGGCGCGAAAGCTTGGTCGGGGTTTCGACCACGATTTCTGCCACCAGATCACCGCGCCCGCGCCCTTGCAGCACCGGCATCCCGGCCCCGCGCACGCGCAGCTGCTTGCCCGACTGGATACCCGCCGGAATGTCGAGCCTGTTGGTGGAGCCATCAAGGTCCGGGATTTCGACACAGCCGCCCAGCGCCGCTGTCGTGAAACTGACAGGCACACGGGTCGCCAGCGTCGTGCCTTCGCGCTCGAAGACGGTGTGGGGCTTGACGTGGAGGAAGATATAAAGATCGCCCGGCGGTGCGCCGCGCTGGCCGGCCTCGCCTTTGCCGGAAAGGCGAATGCGGGTGCCGGTATCGACGCCTGCGGGAATATCGACCTTCAAGGTCTGGGCCTTGTCGACCCGGCCTTCGCCCCGGCAGGACCGGCAGGGGTTCTCGATCACGGTGCCGCGTCCGTTGCAGGTGGGACACGGGCGTTCGATCACGAACAGGCCCTGCTTGGCGCGCACGCTGCCCATGCCGTGGCACAGGTTGCACTGGCGTTCGCTGGTGCCCGGCGTTGCGCCAGTGCCATCGCAGGTATCGCAGGATTGCGAGACTTCGATCTCGATTTCGGTGGACTTGCCGTGGAACGCTTCTTCAAGCGTGACCTGCATGTCATAGCGCAGATCGGCCCCGCGCCGGTTCTGCTGGCGTTGCTGCCCTCCCCCGCCGCCAAAGGCGCTGCCGAAGATCGTTTCGAAGATAGCGCCAATATCGGCAAAGCCATCCCCGCCGCGCCCGCCGAAAGGGCCGCCTGCCCCAAAACCACCG
>JAGKSZ010000287.1 GCA_018991295.1 Porphyrobacter sp.
GGGCGGGGCCAGTGAGAAGGAGGGGCGGCGGGGGGCCGCCGCCGGGGGTGGAGACAGATGGGCGGGGGGGGGTGTGGCCGGGGGGGATTGCGCGGGCGAGGGGGGCGCGCACGGGGAGGCGCTGGATCTCGGGGCGGGGGGGGGCGGCGCGCGCCGCGGCGGCGGCGAGCCGCGCGCGGGCAAGCGCGAGCCGGCTGGTGGCGGCGGCTTCCTCGCCCTCGACGCGGATCACCTCGGCGCGGGAGACGGCGGCGGGATCGTCGAGCTGGCGGTAGAGATCGAGTTGCTGGCGCGCCGTCCTCTGCGCGGCGGAAGCCTCCGCGATGGCGGCGCGTGCCTCCGCGATGGCGGCCCCCGCTTCGGCGAGCGCGGCGCGGGCGGCGCGGTCGTCGACGAGGAAGAGCGGCTGGCCCTTCGCCACCTTGTCGCCCGGCGCGACGCGCAGGGCGGTGACGAGCCCGGAAAGCGCCGACCCGATGTCGATGATCTCGCTCGCCGGCTCGACCAGCCCGGCCCCCGCGACGCGCGGCGCATCGGCGAGTTCGCCGGTCGCGCGCGGCGGCTGCACGCCGGGCTCGGCGATGGCGCGATCGGGCAGGCTGAAGACGATGTAGAAGGCCGCGCCGATCACCCCGATCACGGCAAGGATCGGCAGGAGTTGGCGCGAGAAGCTCAGGTTTCGCAGGGAAAAGGCCATGATGTCCTCGGAAGCATTGGGAGAGGGAGAGGGTTGGCTCAGTGGTCGCTCGGCATGGTGGTGCCGTCGTGGGTTATCCGGCCGTCCTCGAGCTCGATGATACGGTCGGCGAGATCGAAGATGCGGTTGTCGTGGGTGACGATGATGCAGGCCCGGTCGGGCGCGACCGCGACCTCGCGCAGCAGGTCCATGACGGTCCGGCCCGACGAGGCATCGAGGGCCGCGGTCGGCTCGTCGCAGACCACCAGGCGCGGCTCGTGCACCAGCGCGCGGGCGATGGCGACGCGCTGCTGCTGCCCGCCCGAAAGCTGGCGCGGCAGCTTGTCGGCCTGATTGCCGATGTTGAGCTTGTCGAGCAGCACCTTGGCGCGTTCGCGCGCTTCGTCCCGCGGCACGCCCTGCGCGATCAGCGGCACGGCGGCATTGGAGGCGACGTCGATCGAGGGGATGAGGTTGTACTGCTGGAAAATAAAGCCGATGTTGTTGAGGCGGAACTTGACCAGCTCGGTGTCCGACAGCTTGTAGATATCGGTGCCGAACACCTTTACCTCGCCCTCGGTCGGCCAGAGAATCCCGCACATGATCGAGATCAGCGTCGTCTTGCCAGATCCGCTCTCGCCCACGACATAGGTGAGCTCTCCGGGGCGGATGTCGGTGTCGATGCCGTGCAGCACGCGGATGGTGGTCTGCCCTGCTTCGAATTCGCGGATGATCCCGCGCGCGCAGATCGCCGCCTCGGGCGCGCAGCCGCCGATGTTGCTCGTGTCCATGACCTTGCCCTCGCTCACCGGAACACCGCCGCAGGTTCGGTCTTCAGCACGGAACGGATCGCGACAAATCCGGTCAGGGCAAGGATCACCACCACTGCCGCCAGACTGATCAGCGGGATCTGCCAGGGGATGTAGAAGCCCTTGAAAAAGGGGTTGGAGCCAAAGCCCTTGATAAAGGCGACCGTGCCGATCACGCCCAACGCATAGCCGATGGTGCCGACCATGCCGGCTTGCGCGGCGACCATCTGCACGATCTTGCTGTTGGTGACGCCGATCGCCTTCAGGGCGCCGAACTGCTTGATGTTGTCGCGCAGGAACAGGCTGAAGGTGAGGCCCACAATCGCCACCCCGACGACAAAGCCGAGGAACACTGTGATGCCGAAATTGGTCGGGATGCCGGTGTTCTCGATGATGAAGTTCACGCCTGCCTGTGCGAATTCGGCGCGGGTTTCGGCCTTGAGCCCGGTTTCCTTCTCGATCCGCGCCGCCACGCCTTCCGGGGTTTCGCCGGGGGACACGCCGACCAGCACGAAGGACAGGCGGTTGCGGGTGCCGGGCACGAAGTTCAGCGCGTTGGAATAGCGGGTGTAGAGCGTGACGGTGCTGGTGAAGCTCGGGATGGCGTCCGAAATGCCGCGGATCACGGCGCGCTGATCATTGAGCTCGAGCCGCTTGCCCATGGCCGCTTCGGCGCTGGGGAACAGGCGGGTGGTGCCGACATCGTCGATCACAACAGTATCGGGGGCGAAAAATACCGACTTGTCGCCCACCGCCATGCGCTTGGGCAGGCCGATCAGCGTGGCATCGTCCACGCCGATCACGCCGACGCCCTCCAGATCGCCTTCCTGCGTGCGAACATTGGCGACAGCCCGCAGATGCGGCACGGCCCATTCCACGCCCTGCACCGCGCGCACCTTGTCGAGCGCGGTCGAGGGCATGGCGTAGCTGACATCGGTGGTGCGGCTGACCGGGTCCATCACCCACACCTGCGCTTCGGGCGCGTTGTAAACGCCGCTGGCGCCGCGTTCGACGAGGTTGACGAAGATGGTCATCTGCTGGGTGATCAGCAGCGTCGAAAAAGCGATGCCGAACAACAGCCCATAGAACTTCTGGGCATCCCCGGTGAGCATCCTGATGGCGATCCAGAGCACGTGGGCAGGAACCTTTATGGGCGGGCAGGGTTGCGCGAGGGAGAGACTCGCTGCATTATTGAACGGTCGCGTTTAACTGAACGGAGCCGTTCACTTTGTCAATCGGGCATTCATCAGTTTCAGAAAAAAACTTATCTCAGTCGGGCGCAGCGCGCAAGCCCGGCCGTCCGCTCGATGCGGCCAAGCGCGTGCGCGTGGTAGAGACGGCGGCGCAGCATTTCTTTCAGAACGGCTATGCCGCCACCGCGATCGAGCAGGTTGCGGCCGATGCGGGTGTTTCCAAGGTCACGATTTACAACCAGTTCGGTGACAAGCGTGCGCTGTTCATCGCTGCGGTGGAATCCGAATGCGAAAAGATGCGCGGGCATTTTTCCCTGGATGGCACGCAGCAGGGCTCGATCCGCGACCGCCTGACCGCGATCGGGCAGGCCGTCTTTGCCTTCCTGTTCCGCCCGGAAATGATCCAGTTCGAACGCCGCATCGCCGCCGAAACCGAAGCCGATCCCGCTGTTGGCCTTGCCTTTCTCGAAGCCGGCCCATGGCGCATGAAGCAGGGTTTTGGCGCGTGGCTTGCCAGATCGTGCGAGGAAGGCGAGCTTGCCATTCCCGATCCGCTGCTGGCGGCCGAACAGTTTGTTTCCTTGTGCAAGGGCATGGGCGATCTGGAACGTCGCTTCGGCGCTCCGGTCAGTCCGGACGAGCGTGACCGGCGGATTGCAGGCGCAGTCGACGTGTTCCTCGCCGCCTATTCCCGGGATGAAAATCGATAAACCGCAAGTCTGTATTCGAAAATTAGCATCATGCGCGCCGGTGCGCATTATCTTGCCATTCACTCCGCGCTTCCTACATTGCCGGGTGACGAAAGGAATCTGCCGCGATGAGTCAGCAAAACGATCCCCAGCCGCAAGGCGAAGGCCCCAACCCCTGGGTCAAGCAGCTGATGATCTGGGGCGGAATTTTCCTTGCCTTGCTGCTCGTGGTGACAATGTTCAGTGGCGCAGGCCAGACCACCGGCACCGAAATCCGCTATTCCGACTTCCGTTCTGCGGTTGCAGAGGGCGAAGTGCAGGAAGTGCAGATGAGCAGCGATCTCATCACCGGCACGCTCAAGAACGGCGATACCTTCAGCACCAGACCGGTTCCCAATGATGTCGGCATCACCAAGCTGATGGAAGACAACGACGTGCGTTTCACCGGCAAGCCGCGTGAAAGCCAGAGCGTACTGCTGTTCATCCTGCTCAATTCGCTGCCCTTCATCCTGATCCTCGGGATCGCCTTCTTCGCCCTTCGGCAGATGCAGAAGGGCGGCGGCGGCGGCGCGATGGGCTTTGGCAAGTCCAAGGCCAAGCTGCTGACCGAACGTTCGGGCCGCGTCACCTTCGATGATGTCGCCGGCATCGACGAAGCGCGTGAGGAATTGCAGGAAATCGTCGAATTCCTGCGCGATCCGCAGCGTTTCTCCAAGCTTGGCGGGCAGATCCCCAAGGGCGCGCTGCTGGTCGGTTCGCCCGGCACCGGCAAGACCCTGCTCGCCCGCGCCATTGCGGGTGAGGCGGGCGTGCCGTTCTTCACCATTTCGGGCTCGGACTTTGTTGAAATGTTCGTCGGCGTCGGCGCCAGCCGCGTGCGCGACATGTTCGAACAGGCCAAAAAGAACGCGCCCTGCATCGTCTTCATCGACGAAATCGACG
>JAGKSZ010000054.1 GCA_018991295.1 Porphyrobacter sp.
ACAAACAATACGGGCGGCGGGGTCTGAACTGCCAAACAGGACCGTTATGCGACACCATCGGGCCCGAGGCCGACCCCCCCTTGGCCGAGATGGGCGGTTGGGCGGGGCGCTTCCCCGACGCCCCCGCAGCGCAAGGGAAGGCGCCCAGCAGCCTCAAGACCTTCGTCCCCGACCGCGCCGGCCATGACCGCCGCTACGCCATTGACGAAACCAAGGCCCGCGCAGACCTGGCCTATGCCCCCGAGCATGGCTTCGAAGATGGCCTGCGTCAGACCTTGCGCTGGTATCTCGATAATGAAGCGTGGTGGCGTCCGCTAACCTGAGTGCCCGATCACGCCGACCGACGCTTAATGGCGCAACGGGCCAAGGCCAATCTGACGAGGAAGTGGTTCCATGTTGATCAAGCTGGCGGACTTCGTAGCAACCGCTCTCATCATCGTCACGGGTCCGCTGCTACGGATCATCGGCAAGTGGCCCGGCAATTACCCGATGTTCCAGCGTCAGGCTGATCGGATCGGGGTGCAGGTGCGATCGACGCATTACTATCATCCGACCTATGCCGATGCGGATCTGCCTGCGGATGTGACCCAACCTCGTTCCTTGCCGGGGCTGGACCTCCACGAAGACCGGCAGCTCGCGCTGTTGGCATCCTTCAATTTCCAGGAGGAGCTGGCAACGCTCGGCACGTCCGGTTCGCCGCTCGGCTTTTCTTACGACAATGACCAGTATGGCTATGGGGACGCGGATTCGCTTTATGCGATGATCCGGCACTACAAGCCGCAGCGCCTGTTCGAAATCGGCTCGGGCAATTCATCGCGCGTGGCGAATCAGGCGATTGCCCGCAACAAAGCCGAAGACGCAGCCTATGCGTGCCGGCATGTTTGCGTTGAACCCTATGAAATGCCCTGGCTGGAACAGCTTGGCCCGCAAATCATCCGCCAGCGCGTGCAGGATGTGGACCTCACCCTGTTCGACGAATTGCAGGCAGGCGACATCCTGTTTGTCGACAGCAGCCACGTGATCCGGCCCTTCGGGGATGTGCTGGTCGAATTTCAGCAGATCATCCCGCGTCTTGCGCCCGGCGTGATCGTCCATGTCCATGATATCTTCACGCCGCGCGACTACCCGGAGAAATGGCTCCGCAACGACCGTTTGCTGTGGAACGAGCAATATCTTATGGAAGTGCTGCTCACCAATTCCGCGCGTTACCGGACGGTGCTGGCGATGAACTGGATGCACTATCGCCACCGGGAAGCGGTGTGCCGGGCGTTCCCCAACCTTGTCGCACAGCCCTCGGCAGAACCCGGCGCCTACTGGTTTGAAGTGCTCTAGGGCTTAGGCTGCTTGGCGCCCTTTGCGGGACAGGGCATCGGCAAGCGGTGAAACTGCCGCCAGTGCGCGGGCCTCAACGAGGTTCCATGACAGCACTGCCAGTACCAGCGTGACCGGGAAGGCCAGTGCCATGTTGGCGACCGGGCTGATCCCCGGCAGCCCATATGCCAGCGCCTGCTGTACCGGGAAGGCATAGATGTAGACGCCATAGGAATAGTCCCCCAGCCGGTTGTAATTCAGCAGCGCGCCCTTGGGGACAAAGCCGAACCAGAAGGTCGAATAGACCAGCGCGAGCACGATCCAGCTTTCCATAAGGTAGCCGGGGCTCATGAAGGGAACCGGCACCCACAGCGCCGCCGCCACCCAGCCGGACAGGCGGATCTGGTCGCGCCAGACATAGGCGAATGTCCCCAGCATGAAGGGGAAGGTAAGCACCGCGAAGGCGTCGATCCGGGTGGCAATCGCTGCCGGGAGCGGCAGCCCTGACGCCGCGATCGCGGGGCCAGCGAAGTGGAACAGCGTCACCAGCACCATCGCTGCCGCCGCCATCCACCGCTGCCGCAGCGCACCGATCAGCCCGAGCGCCACCACGCCGCCATAACAGGCGACCTCGTAGAACAGCGTCCACAAGCTGCCGTTGATCGGCGGGCCATAGGGGTTTGTCTCGAACACGCCCGGCAGCGGGTATTGGAGAAAGGCGAGCGTGAGATTGGCAGGGACATAGGACCATGTCCCCGCAGCAGCGAGATAATCGCCAAACGGGAGTGCGGTAAACCATGCGCCCGCCGCCACGGTCAGGGCCAGCACTACCAGCAAGGCAGGGAACAGCCGCAGCACGCGGGCAACAAGGAATTGCACCATGCTGCGGCGACGATCGAAGCTGCGCGCGATCAACAGGCCCGAAATGCCGAAGAACACCGCCACCGAATAATGACCCAGCGAAGTCCCGGTAAGCTCTGACAGAGGTTCTATCGCCCCTGCGCCAAGCGCAATCGGAAAAGCATGGCTGACCAGCACCATGCTGGCCGCGATCATGCGGACGATGTTGAGATTGTTGTCACGGCCGGGAAGCATGTCCTCCAGCCGGGGCGCGGTCAGGCGCATTGTCATCCCCCCCATGTGCCCCGCGTCAGCCCTTGCGGCTTGCGATAAGCGATTTCTTGAAGATCAGCGCGAACCTTTCAGCCGAGTGCTTTGCATCCGGGAAAAGCCCGCGCATCACGGTCTGGCTGATCATCCGGATATCATCGAGCGCACGCAGCGCCCCTGCAAAATCCTGACGCGATCCCAGCCCGATGTTGAAGCGCATCTCGGCCCAGATGCGGATCGGATCGGGCAGCCAGTGCAGCATCGGGAAGGCATAATGCGGTTCGATGGGAAACCAGTAATTCGGGGTCTGGACATAATAGGCCTGCCCCACGCGCCGCACTTCTTTGGCGAAGGCCAGCATGTTGCCATAGCTGCCGACATGCTCGATCACCGAGTTTGAATGGACAAGGTGAAAGCTGCCATCGGCATATTGCGGCATATCGCAGGCATTGCCGGTGACGTTCTCATAGCGCACGTGCGCCATGGTCTTGCTGTAATCGACCAGTTCCTCGGAATAGTTGAGGATCGTCAGATGCACCTTTTCGGCCAGCGCCGGGGTCAGCAGGTTCCAGTATTCCGCGCGCCCGCCTGCATCCAGCACGCGGATTTCGCCGTGCTGTGCCACCAGTTCTTCGATCATGGTCTGAACCTGCCGAAAGCGCGCGGCGCGGAAGCGCGCTTGCGCCCGGGCGAACAGGGCAGGTGTATCACGTCTCGCCATTGTTGCAGGTCTCCCCTGCCGGCCACGCCGGCTTGCGAATAGGTTGAGTGAATTGCACGGCCATTCAGGCCGCTGCCTGCCCTCCCAGCACGGCGTGAACCGCCTGCGCCAGATCGGGAAGGAATGGATATTCGTCAGTGCGGATATAGGCCGGATCGCGGTAGGTCTCAGCCGGTTGGGCCGAGGCTTCGCACGCCGCAGCCAGTGCCGCTGCCAACGGGCCTTCAGCCACAGAATTCACCGATGTGATGCCCGGATGAAAGGCTGACAGATCCTTGCAGGCATAGGAATTGGTCACCGTACGCACCCCGAAATGGGCCATCTCCAGCGGCGGATAGCTGGGGTGGGGCGATGCCATCAGGCTCACTCCGGCAGCGCTGGTCAGCAGCATTTCGGCATAATCATCAAGCGAAAGCTTGCCGACCGAAGTCAGCTTGCGCCCATCGCCAAGGTCGACCGGATCATGCGCCACCCCGGCCGAAATCACCTCCCAATCAGCAAATTGCGGATAGTCGCGCACCCAGCGCCGCAGCCCGCGGACGAGGGCAGGAAAGCAATTGCGCGGCACATTGGGCCGGCCATAGACCAGCACCCGCTTGGCGCGCACGCTGCTACCCACGCGGTCAAGATAGGGCCGCAGGGCATCGGAAATCACCGGCTCGAACACGAAGGTTTGTTCAAAGCGATGGCCCGAATGTTCGATGTAGCGAGCCAGGTTGGTGCTGTTAATGATCCCCCACAGCGGCTCTGAGGTGTCATAGGCCGCGCGCGCCAGAAGGTGCGCTGAGTTGAACGGCGAGAAGCCCGGCTCGTAATCCTGCATCAGCCAGATCAGCGGCCGCGGTGCGGTGCCAAACATCGCGGTCTGGGCATCGCGCAGCTGCGCAAAATTGAGCGTCACCCACCAATTATAGGGAATGAAAATCTCATTCGCCCGCACGCTGATCGCCGCGCGCGTGCTGCGCACCATCTCGATCTGGTCATCGGC
>JAGKSZ010000288.1 GCA_018991295.1 Porphyrobacter sp.
GTGGTCACCCCGTGCGAGGAGGAGGGGGAGAGTTCTTCGGCCCAGATGCACTGGCCATCATAATGGGTGTGCACATCGATGAACCCGGGGGTGATGATTTTCCCCTTTGCATCAATCTCTTGGCCTCCCCGCCCAAGCCCCTTGCCGATCGCCGCGATGCGCCCGGCGGTGATGCCGAGATCGCCTTCGATCAGATCGCCGCCGGTCCCGTCAGCGATGGTTCCGGCGCGGATTACCAGATCATATTCGGCTGCCATTGCTGCTCTCCTGTCCCGGTGGGGATGATGCGCCGGGATGCGGGGACGGGCAAGGGGGCGGCCCCTGACACTTTTGCGCTTCGCCCATGAGCAGGTTAGAGAGGGGAATGACCGGGGGCACTCCTACACCGCGCCGCATCGCCCTTGCCGGGGCGTCGGGCACGATCGGGGCAGCGGTGCTGCGGCAGCTGGAGGCCGAGGGTCACGCTGTGACGAGCGTGCCGCGCGCTGCGCTGGCGGATGCAGATGCCCTGATGGCGCTGTTCACGGCTGCCCAGCCCGAGGTGGTGATCTCGTGCATCGCCTCGCGATCAGGCGCGCCGCGCGATGCAGAGGCCGTTGATTATCAAGCAAATATCCGCCTGCTGGAGGCCGCACGCAGGGCGGGGGCGGGGCATTTCATCCTGCTTTCCGCGATCTGCGTGCAGAGGCCCTTGCTCGCCTTCCAGCACGCCAAGCTAAGGTTCGAGGCGGCGCTTGCCGCAAGCGGGATCGGCTATACCATCATTCGCCCCACGGCCTTCTTCAAGTCATTGTCTGGCCAAGTAAAAAGGGTGAAAGCAGGCAAGCCCTTCCTGATGTTCGGGAACGGGAACCTGACCCGTTGCAAGCCGATCAGCGATGCTGACCTTGCCCGCTTCATCGCGTCTGCCATCGATAATCCCGCGATGCTGGGCAAGGTCCTGCCCATCGGCGGACCGGGGCCTGCCATATCCTTGAAAGAGCAGGGAGAAATCCTGTTCCGTGCCGCCGGAAAACCGCCGAAATTCAAGGCAGTCTCACCCAAAATCTTCACGCTGGCCGAGCGTGTCCTTGCTCTGGGAGCGCCTTTTTCGGGGTGGTTTGCCGATAAATCCGAATATGCCCGGATCGCCCGCTATTACGCCACCGAATCGATGCTGGTTCTCGATCCCGAAACCAATCAATATTCCGCCGAGCTTACCCCCGAATTCGGCGCGGAGACGCTGGAATCGCATTACAAACGCCTGCTGGCGGGGGTCTAGCGGGGGGCGAGCAGGGGTCTAGCGGGGGTCGAGGTGCCAGCTGGCAGGGGGCAAGAGTGACCCTAGATGGGGGATGAAAACACCCTCCGCCGCGTAATTGAATGTGAAAACATGGGTTTGCGTGCGCCGCACCCGGATTCCCGGCGGCAGATCGAGCAATGCGACGCCCGCTTCTGCGGCCATGCGTTCGACCAGCAGCGCCAGCAGCGCGCGATCGGGCCAGATCGCGCAGTACCGCACACCGTCCTTGTAGGAAACGACCGCCCGCTCCGCCGCATCAGCCAGTTCGGGCGCAAGATCGCTTGCCACATCCTCGCGCCAGCGGGTCACGGTAAAGCCATCGGCAGGCTCGGCCACGCCATCGCGCAGGGATTCGACACGGGTGACGGTGAGCGGGATCACCTCGCGCAGGGCCCCCGGCGCAAGGCCTTCGGGGATGCGGAAACTCGCCGTCTTGCTGCCTGAACGCGGCCCGATCAGCACCGGGCATTCCAGCGCGGCGAGCCGTTCTGCAAAGCCATCGGGCACAATCGGCAGGCTTGGCACCACCACCATCCGATAGCCCGACAGGTCAGCCGAGGGCGCGACGATATCGACATCAAGTCCGCGCTGGCGCAGCGCCGAATAGCATTCGAACACCAACTCCAGATAGCGGAAGGACTGCCCCTGCGGCTGGATGCCGATCACCCATGCCGCTTCATAGGTAAACACCAGCGCGGCCTCGGCCTTTACCGCCGCTTGCGGGCCGATATCGGCCAGCACCGCCGCCGCGGTGCGCACCTCGTCGGCCGCTTCGGCCTCGGTGCTGTCGGGGCGCAGCAGCCCTGCGTGCATCTGTTCCTGCGCGAAGGGGGCCTGCCGCCAGCGGAAATAGCTCGTCAGTTCCGCCCCATGTGCCGCAGCTTCCAGCGTCCACAGGGCGACCATGCCGGGCAGCGGCGCAGGGTTGAAGCGCGCCCAGTTCACCGGGCCGGGCTGCTGTTCCATCACCCCCCAGCGCCCGCCAGCACAGCCGCGATAGAGATCATGGTGGAAGGCGGCGATATCGGGGTGGCCTTGCCTCAGAAAAGCGGCTTTCTCATCGGCTGAGAACCAGAACTGTTCGAGGAACCCCAGCGGATAGGAATCCCACGTCGCCACGTCGATATCGCGGCCCACATCGTGGTGATCGAACTCGGTGAAGAAGCCCATGAAATTGTGGGTGATGGGCACGCCCGGCGCATGGGCGCGGATGATCGCCACCTGCTCGCGGTTGAAGCTTGCGACCTGATCGGAGGCAAAGCGGCGATAATCCAGCCAGTGGGCGGGATTGGCCTCGGTGACGGTGAGGTGCGGGGGACCGACCTCGGCAAAGCTGCGATATTCCATGCTCCAGAACACATTGCCCCACGCGGTGTTGAGCGCGTCCACGTTGCCGTAACGCGCCGCCAGCCAGCCGCGAAAGGCCGATGCGGCAGCGGGCGAAAAGCTGAGCACGGTGTCATGGCAGCCATATTCATTGTCGGTCTGCCACATGGCGATGGCAGGGTGCGCGCCGTAGCGTTGCGCAAGGGCGGCGGTGATCCGTGCCGCTTCGGTGCGGTAGCCTTCGTGGCTGAAGCAGTAATGCCGCCGCGATCCGAAGCCCCGGGGGCGGCCAGCCTCGTCGATGGCGACCATATCGGGCATCCGGTCCACCAGCCACTTGGGCGGGGTGGCGGTGGGCGTGCCGAGGATCACCTTGAGACCCGCGCCCGCCAGCGTTTCAATCGCGCGGTCAAGCCAGCCCCAGTCATATCGGCCCGGTTCGGGCTCGATCCGGCTCCAGGCGAATTCACCGATCCGCACGAGGGAAAGGCCCATCGCCGCCATCCGCTGTGCATCTTCGGCCCAGCGTTCCTCGGGCCAATGTTCGGGATAGTAGCAGCAGCCGAGCTTCACGCGATTTTCTCCACGGCGATTACCCAAGCGGTTTCGGGGTGGGTGAGGGGCAGGGCAAGGCCGTGCCCCATCAGCGCCGCGCCGGACAAGGTGATGCCTTCGCGCCAAGCCTCAGGGTTGGCGAGGTAGTGCTGCGCGCGCGGCGGCCATGGTTCGGGCAGGGTCACGCGGTAATGTGCCTGCGGCTCCAGCCCGGCGAGCCGCACGGGAGCCGCATCGAACACCGGCGAAAAAGCGGTCTGCGCGGCAAGGGCGAAGGCCCTGTCGCCATCCGTCACCATCATCGCGGCCACGCCTTCATCAGGGTGGGCGAGGCGATGGAGCGCGCCGCTGTGCAGAAGCCCGCGCCATTGCTTGTAGAGCGCAATATGCGCGGCAAGGCTCTCGCGCTCCTTGTCGGTCATGCGCGCAGGATCAGCCTCCACCCCCATGTGCCCGAACATCGCCACCTTGGCGCGGAAATCCATGTGCAAGCGGCGCCCGGTAATCGGATTGGGCGAGGGGCCGACATGGCTGCCGAGCACTTCGAGGGGGAGGAATTGGCTCCACGCCGGGATGATCCTGAGGCGCTCTACCGCGTCGTTGTTGTCGCTTGGCCAGACGCGGGTTGTGCGGGCCAGCACGCCCAGATCAATCCGCCCGCCGCCACTTGCACAGCTTTCGATCTCGACCATCGGATGGGCGGCGCGCAGGCGATCCAGCAGGTTGTAAAAGCCCTCAACCTGTCCGGGCGCTGACGGGAAAAGGTCGCGGTTGTGATCCCACTTGAGGTAGGCGATCGGGTTGTCGCGCAGCAGCGCATCGAGCCGTTCGAACAGGTAATCGCGCACTTCGGGTCGGGCCATGTCGAGCGCCAGCTGGCCGCGCATGGTGGGGCGCGTGCGGCCTTCGTGGTGCAGGCACCAACCGGGATGCTGGCGGTACAGGTCACTATCGGGCGAGATCATTTCCGGCTCGACCCACAGGCCGAAATCCATGCCGAGCGCGTGGACGCGGGCGATCAGCGGGGCAAGGCCATTGGGAAACACGTCAGGCGAAACCGTCCAGTCGCCAAGGCTCGACTGATCGCTGCGCCGCCCGCCGAACCAGCCATCGTCCAGCACGAAGCGTTCGATGCCAAGGCTGGCGGAGTCCTCGGCAAGGCGCGTCAGGCCTTCCTCTGACAGGTTGAACCCCAGTGCCTCCCACGAATTGAGGTGGACCTTGCGCGGGCCCCATGCGGCGCGATGGGGCAGCACCTGTTCGCGCAGGTGGCGGTGGAAGGTCTGCGCCAGTGCGCTGCGGGTGGGGGCAAGGGCGAACACCACGGGCGCGCCGCCGAACGCGCCTCCGGGCGGGATGAGCTCGCCCCCATGGGCAAGCGCCGCGCCCATTTGCAGCAGTGCCCGCCCGTCTGCCGCGCCGGCATTGTCGCAAAAGATGCGCGTTTCGTGATCGCCGCTCGTGGCAAGGTGCGCGCCCAGCACTTCCTCGCCCGCGTGCAGCAGCAGCCAGTTGCCCCCGCCAAAGCCCGGTTTGCCTCCGGCCGAGGCGCGGGCAAGGCCATTGGGCGCGATCGGCTGGCGGTGTTCCTGCATCTCGCCTGCCCAGCGCCCGCTGAAGGTGGTGACGCTGTCGAAGCGGGCCGGGATCGGCAGGCTGAGCGCGGCGATATGTTCAAGGATGATCGGCGCGCCGCTCTCGTTCCAGCCTTGGGTCAGGCAGAACACGGCGCCGCTTGGCTTCATGGCCCAGTGGACCGAGACATGGAGACCGGCCAGCGCATCTTCGAAGCGGCAGGTCAGTTCGTCCCCGTCATGCAGCCACGAGACGAGGCGAAAATCGGTCGTGATCGCCTCGCCCGAAAGGCGGCGAAAGCGTGCGGCGGGCGGGCCTTGCCAGCCGCCCTTCCGTTCGGGCAGCAGGCCCGGCACCGGGGGCACATCGGGCTGGTTTTCGTGCCGCCCGCGCGCCGCTGCGGCGACGAGCATGGCAAGATCCTCGTCCTCGGGCAGGCGTGGGCCGAGATAGGCGCAGTCAGCCGCTCCGCCCATTTCCAGAGCGAACACCAGCGTTGCCTGTGCGCCATCGCATCGCAGGTATTCCACGCGCACCCTCTCCCTCTTTCGCGCCGGGGACAATTATCGCCTGCAAGGCTTGCCCCTCGCCCGCCATTGCGCTGTAACCGCCCCAGGACAGAGGGGAAAGCGCGCAGATGCAACAAGCCACCACCGGCAGCAGCCTTACGCAGATTGCCGTGTGCCTCGGCCTGACGCTCGCGATTGCGCTCGCCACCTGGCTGACGCTCCGGCGCGAGGCGCATGACGGATCGAAGAAGGACGTCTATCTTGCCGGCGGCAAATTGAACTGGCTGTTCGTGGCAGGCGCGATCACGCTCACCAACCTTTCGACCGATCAGCTGGTGGGGATGAACGGCAACCAGATGCTGCTGCTCGCCTGGTGGGAGATCAGCGGCTTTATCGGCCTGCTGATCCTC
>JAGKSZ010000055.1 GCA_018991295.1 Porphyrobacter sp.
CGAAGGGCTGCACTTTTCTTCGATCCACGCGCATAGCCGCAAGAAAGTCAGTGCTTCGACAAGCTCAGCACGAACGGGTCTTTGGAATCTCACCGCAACCGACCCGCCATCGTCCACCAGCCCTCCGGCATGGCCGCCGCCGCCGCATCGCGGGCCTCGGGCGTATCGTAAAGCGCAAAGCAGGTCGCGCCCGAGCCGGACATGCGGGCGAGCCACGGGCTGGTCTTGCGGAGTGCCGCCAGCACCTCGGCGATTTCGGGGCAGAGCGAGATCGCGGGCGTTTCGAGGTCGTTGCGCCCTTCCCTTGCGATCTTCGAGGCGGGGCCTTCGGGCAGCGCGCCGCGATCCACCCTGTCCCACGCCTTGAACACCGGGCCGGTCCAGAGCGGCACGCGCGGGTTGACCAGCAGGACGGGAGTACCGGCGAGGTCGTCCTCGACCTCGACCTGCTCGGTGCCGGTGCCAAGGCCGATGTGGGTGCGGCTCAGCACGCAGGCAGGCACATCCGCGCCGAGTTTAGCCGCGCGCGCCTGCCAGTCATCGGGCAGGCCGTGGAGCGCCTCGACGATCCGAAACACCGCCCCCGCATCGGCTGACCCACCGCCAAGACCAGCCGCGACGGGAAGGTTCTTCTCCAGCGTCACCGCGAGGCCTTGGGGGCGCGGGAGGGTATTCAGGGCGCGGGCGACGAGGTTGTCGAACGGCGGAGCCCCCACCCCCGGCCCCTCCCCGGTGGGGAGGGGAGAAGAAAGGGTCGCAGCAAATTCGCCCACCACATGCAGGCTGTCCTGCGCGGCAGGCGCGGCGCTCAGCACATCGCCCGCATCGACGAAGGCGAACAGGGTCTCGAGCTCGTGATACCCGTCCTCCCGCCGCCTGCGAACATGCAGCGCTAGGTTGATCTTGGCGTAGGCGGTTTCGGTAGTGGTCACGTGCGTCGATCGCTTCGCTTCAAGCGTCCGAACGAGCCTTTCGCGATCCATTGCATGACCGAATGCGCCCCGAGGATGAAGCCGACGATCAGGATGACCCGGTCTACTTCGGGTATCACCTGCTTGAGGTTTTCGCTCGTGAAGCCCGCAAAGAAGAGCGCGGCGAGGAAGACCAGCACAGCCAGGACGGCACGCAATCGCTCGATGGAGAACATGCCGTCCCGTAACCTCACATATTCGGATAGTTCGGCCCGCCGCCGCCTTCCGGCGTCACCCAGTTGATGTTCTGGTTGGGGTCCTTGATGTCGCAGGTCTTGCAGTGGACGCAGTTCTGCGAGTTGATCTGGAACTTAGGCGCGCCGGTCTTCTCGTCGACCAGCCATTCATAGACCCCCGCCGGGCAGTAACGCGCCGAGGGGCCGCCGAACACTTCCAGCTCGCTCGCCTGCTGAAGCCCGAGGTCGCTCACCTGAAGGTGCACCGGCTGATCCTCGGCATGGTTAGGTGTAGCTGTAGGCGACGTTGGTGAGGCGGTCGAAGGTGATCACGCCATCGGGCTTGGGGTAGTCGATCTTGGGATAGAGATCGGCGCGGCCGGTGTAGGTATAGTCCGGCTTGTGCTTCATCGAGATCGGCAGGCCGATCTTCAATGTGCGCATCCACATGTCGATGCCTGCCAGCGCCGTGCCGATGTCGCCGCCGTACTTGGCGACCGCAGGCTGCGCGTTCTGCACCAGCTTCAGCTCCGCCGCGATCCAGCTCGAACGCACCGCCGCATCGTAATCAGCGAGTTCAGTGTTGGCGTGGCCCGCCGCCACCGCCGCCGCGATGCTTTCCGCCGCCAGCATCCCGCTCTTCATCGCGGTGTGGCTACCCTTGATGCGCGGCACGTTGACGAAGCCCGCCGCGCAGCCGATCAGCGCGCCGCCGGGGAAGGCGAGCTTGGGCACCGACTGCCAGCCGCCCTCGTTGATCGCGCGCGCGCCGTAGCTCACCCGCTTGCCGCCTTCGAGATATTCGCGGATCGCCGGGTGCTTCTTCCAGCGCTGGAATTCCTGATAGGGCGAGACCCAGGGGTTCTTGTAATCGAGCGCGGTCACGAAGCCCAAGGCCACCTGCCCGTTCGCCTGATGGTAGAGGAAGCCCCCGCCCCAGCTGTCGCTTTCGGTGAGCGGCCAGCCTTGCGTGTGGATCACGCGGCCCGGCTTATGCTTCCCCGGATCAATGTCCCACAATTCCTTGATGCCAAGGCCATAGACCTGCGGCTGGCAGTTCGCTTCAAGATCGAACATCGCCTTCATGCGCTTGGTCAGGTGCCCGCGTGCGCCTTCGGCAAACAGGGTGTACTTGGCGTGGATTTCCATGCCGGGCTGGTAATCGCCCTTGTGGCTGCCATCAGCGGCAACGCCCATGTCCTGCGTGATCACGCCGGCAACCGCGCCGTTTTCATCGATCATCACTTCGGCAGCGGGAAAGCCGGGGAACACCATCACCCCCAGCCCTTCGGCCTGTTCGGCGAGCCAGCGGGTAAGGTTGCCGAGGCTGCCGGTGTAGCAGCCGTGGTTGCTCATCAGCGGGGGCATGATCGCGTGCGGCATCGAGGTCTTGCCGGTCTTGGAGAGCACCCAGTGCCAGTTATCGGTCACCGGGGTTTCGGCCATGGGGCAGCCCATGGTGCGCCAATCAGCCAGAAGCTCATCCAGAGACTTGGGATCCACCACCGCGCCCGAGAGGATATGCGCCCCGATTTCCGAGCCCTTTTCGAGCACGATCACTTCAAGGTCAGCGTTGATCTGCTTCAGCCGGATCGCTGCGGAAAGCCCCGCCGGGCCGCCGCCCACGATCACCACATCGCAGGGCATTGATTCACGTTCGCTCATCGAGGCTTTCCTGATCCTTGTTGGTTTTGCCGCGCACTCCGCACGATCTGGCGATATGCCTTGTCCGTCCACTTGCTAAGCGGCCGCGCGCCAGTCAAGAGCCGCATTGGATAGCATGACCCGGCAATGACCCCCCTCGCCCCTTCCCTTGCGCAAGAATTTGCGAGCGCGCTGGCCTGGTGGCAGATGGCCGGGGTCGATTGCGATTTTCACGATGACGCTACGGCGTGGTTGTCAGACCGTCCCGCGCCGGGCGCTGCGAC
The DNA here is from genome assembly GCA_018991295.1 of Porphyrobacter sp. Lineage (GTDB taxonomy): Bacteria > Pseudomonadota > Alphaproteobacteria > Sphingomonadales > Sphingomonadaceae > Erythrobacter. The sequence continues at coordinate 3,076 of JAGKSZ010000055.1, forward strand.
TGATAGCTCCGGGCCCGCCAGCCCGCATGGACGCGCTGATAGGCCTGCTGCCAGCACCGCATCCATCCACGAACGACGCGCCCCTGTTCCGGCGCCCGTTCTGGCCGCCGTGTCCGCGCCCGCCGCTGCAGCAACACGCCGCGATTGGCTGGGCGATTCGCCCCCGGCCGATCTTGCCGCCTTTCGCCAATGGTGGATGGAAGCGCCCGGCCTTGCCCCATCATCCAGCTATCCCCGGATTGCCGCGCGCGGGAACGCGGGCGCTGCGCTGATGGTGCTTGTCCCCCAGCCCGAGGCTGCCGACACTGATCGGCTGCTGTCCGGCCCGCAAGGCCGCCTGCTGGCCAATATCCTTGCCGCGATGGGACTGGATGAAAACGCCGTCTATATCGCCGCCGCCCTGCCTTCGCACACGCCGATGGCCGATCTGGCAATGCTGGCTGCCGAAGGGCTGGATGCCGTCACGCTGCATCACATCGGCCTTGTCGCCCCGCAGCGCCTGATCGCCTTTGGCACCGGCCTTGGCGCGATGCTGGGCGGATTGCCCGATCATCCTTTACGGGAAATCAACCATGCCGGGCGCAATATCCCTGCAACCCTGAGCGAAACGCTCGATGCCCTGATGGAAATGCCCCGGCTCAAAGCCCGGTTCTGGCGGAGATGGATGGAATGGTCGGCCACAAACTGAAGCGTTCGGGAACGGCGCTGGCGGCGCTGGTGCTGGCTGGTCTTGGCCTTCACGCCCCGGCCGCAGCGCAGGCGGGCGATCTGGTGGCGCGCTGGAACGGCGCGAGCCCTGCCGAACGCGCCCTGCCGCAGGTGCTTTCCCCCGATGATCGCAACACCTACCGCCAGCTGTTTGCCGCCATCGATGCCGAACAATGGCCGCAGGTTGAAAGCCTGCTGGCCCAGAAGCCCGATGGCCTGCTGACCCAGGCCGCACGGGCCGAATATTACACCCACGCCAAAAGCCCCAAGATCAGCGCCGATCAGATCGCCCAGTGGTTTGCCGCCGGAACCGATCTGCCGCAGGCCGAACAACTCGCCAAGATGGGGGCCAAACGCGGGCTGACCGCCCTGCCCGCCCTGCCGACCGGGCAGGGCTTCCAGCGCCAGCCCTATGCCCCCAAGCGCATCCTGCCGCGCGCGGTGAGCGATGGCACCATGCCTTCGGCCAGTGCCACTGCCATCCTTGCCGCGATCAAGGCCGATAACCCTGCCGAAGCCCACCGCCTGCTGACTGAAATCGATCCGATGCTCTCCAGCGATGCCCGCGCCGAATGGCGCCAGCGCGTGGCGTGGAGCTATTACATCGAGAACAACGATAACGCCGCGCTCGAACTGGCGCGCAGCGTGGCCGATGGCTCGGGCGAATGGGTCAGCGAAGGCGCGTGGGTCGAAGGGCTGGCCGCATGGCGCATGGGCTATTGCCAGCTGGCAGGTGAGGCTTTCGTGCGCGTGGCCAATCGCGCATCCAATGTCGAACTGGCAGCGGCCGGGCATTACTGGGCCGCCCGCGCTGCCGTGCGTTGCCGCGAACCGGGGCAGGCGCAGCAGCACCTTTCGGCGGCTGCGCGCATGGACGAGACGCTTTACGGGATGCTGGCAGCAGACCAGCTCGGCGTGGAACTGCCCGCCCACGCCCCGCCCGCCGCGCTCAGCCGCGAAGACTGGAGCCAGCTTGCCGCGCGCCCCAATGTGCGCGTTGCCGCCGCGCTGATCGAAATCGGGCGCCCGGCGCTGGCCGATGAAGTGCTGCGCCACGAAGCGCGGATCGGCCCTGCCTATCAATATGGCGCGCTGGCGCGGCTGGCCCGCGAACTGGGCCTGCCCTCCACCCAGCTGTTCATGGCGCACAACGCCCCTTACGGCACCTCCAGCGATCCCAGCTTGCGCTTCCCCGTCGCCTATTGGCAGCCGGTGGGCGGCTGGCAGGTCGATCCGGCGCTGGCCTTTGCCCATGCATTGCAGGAATCGAATTTTCGCGCCGCCGCTGTCAGCCCGGCCAATGCGCGGGGCCTGATGCAGATCATGCCCGGCACCGCGCGCGATCATTCGGGCCGCCTCAGCCTTGGCGCATCCTATGCCGATCTCAACGATCCGCAGGTCAACCTTGCCTATGGCCAGCGCCATCTGGAAATGCTGCGCGACCATCCGGCCACCGGCGGCGCGCTGCCCAAGATCATGGCGGCCTATAATGCCGGGCTTTCGCCGGTGGGGCGCTGGAACGCTGAAATCAACGATCAGGGCGATCCGCTGCTGTGGATGGAATCGATCCCCTATTGGGAAACCCGCGGCTATGTGGCGATCGTGATGCGCAATTACTGGATGTATGAACGCGCCGCAGGCGTCACCTCGCCCAGCCGCCGCGCCCTGGCACAAGGGCGCTGGCCGGAATTTCCCCGCGCTGCTACCACCCGCTCTGCCAGTCTGGAGCGATAAGGGAGCAAGGCCTGTGGCGATTGACGAGACACGGGCCTTCAAGCCGATCAACATTGCCGTGCTGACCGTATCGGACACGCGCACCGCTGAAACCGATACCTCCGGCGATATTCTCAGCCAGCGTGTGACGGGGGCCGGGCATAATCTGGCGGCGCGGATGATCGTGCGCGATGATGCCGCGTTGCTGGCTGCGCAGTTCGATGCGTGGATCGATGATCCGGCGATCGATGCCGTGATCAGCACCGGCGGCACCGGCCTTACGGGCCGCGACGTGACGCCCGAGGCGCTGGCGATGATCGCAGGCGCGCGCGAAATCCCCGGCTTTGGCGAGCTGTTCCGCTGGCTGAGCTTCCAGACCATCGGCACCAGCACGGTGCAATCGCGGGCGATGGCAGTGGTGGCGCGGGGGACCTATATCTTCGCCCTGCCCGGATCGAATGGCGCGGTGAAGGACGGGTGGGACGGGATTCTGGCCGAGCAGCTCGACAGCCGCAACCGCCCCTGCAATTTCGTCGAGCTGATGCCGCGGCTGCGCGAGGTCTGAAACCGCTTCGCGCGGGGTGACAGCGCGCTCTATGTTCTTTATATGTTCCACTCATGGCGGAACGAATCCACGGGCGCGGGGCGCAGTCGGGCGCGGTGCCCACCCGCTTCGGCCTGGCGGAGCGCGAGGTCGACGGCGACTGGCGTGACCATGTGGCAAGCCTCGACGGCCCGCCCGTCAAGCTGCGCACCACCGTCACCGAGGAACGCCCCAAGTCGATCCTCACCTTCAACCAATCGCCCGACGTCCCCTTCGACCGCTCAGTCAACGCCTATCGCGGCTGCGAGCATGGCTGCGTCTATTGCTTTGCCCGCCCGACCCACGCCTATCACGACCTCTCGCCCGGGCTCGACTTCGAAACAAAGCTGTTTGCCAAGCCCAACGCCGCCGATCTGCTGCGCCAGACATTGGCGAAGCGGGGCTACAGCCCGAAGCCGATCGCGCTCGGCACCAACACCGATCCCTATCAGCCGATCGAGCGCGATTACCGGATCACCCGTGCGATTCTCGAAGTCTGTCTGGAAGCGCGCCACCCCGTCACCATCACCACCAAATCCGATCGGGTGCTCGATGATGCCGACCTGCTGGAAGCAATGGCGCGCGAAAAGCTGGTGGCGGTGTCGATCTCGGTGACGAGCCTTGATCCGGTGCTGTCGGGCAAGCTTGAACCGCGCTGCGCTGCGCCGCACAAGCGATTGGCGGCGCTGGGGAAATTGGTGGAACTGGGCGTGCCGGTGCATTGCTCGCTCTCACCCGTGATCCCGGCGATCACCGATGAATTCATGGAAGGCATCATCGCACAAGTGGCGCAGGCAGGGGTCCACAGCGTCGGCTGGATCCCCTTGCGCCTCCCCCACGAAGTCGCGCCGCTGTTCCGCGAATGGCTGGCGGTCCACTACCCCGAACGGGCAGGCAAAGTCATGAGCATTGTCAGGGAGATGCGCGGCGGGCGGGACAATGATCCCAACTTCCACAGCCGCATGAAGGCGCAAGGCATATGGGCCGATCTGTTTCGCGCGCGGTTCCAGCTGGCGTGCCGGAAGGCGGGGATTGGCCCCGGAAGCAAGCGCGCCCGGTTTGAACTCGATTGCTCGCGGTTCCGGGCACCCGAGGTCGGCGGGCAGCTGCGGTTGATCTGACCCCTAGCCGAAGCCCTCCCCCGCCTCACCCGGAGCAAAGCGCACCAGGCGGCTGTCAATCAGCGCCGCGGTGCGATTGATCACGGCCTGCTGATATTCCGGGTCCTTGATCATGGCAAAGAAGGCCCCGGCGTTGGGATACTGCGCGATAAAACCATCATGCCAGCGTTCGCCTTCCGGCCCGGTAACCACCGTCTCAAAGCGGCCGCGCCACAGGATCTGCCCGCCGAGCCTGCGGAATATGGGCCCGCTGGTGCGCCCGTATTCCTCATAAGCGCGCCGCCCGCTCCAGCCCTTGCCGGCGTGTTCATGGCCTTCGGGATAATCTGCAATATCGCGGTAAAGCAGCAGGTTGAGCATGTTGATCGGCGCATCGCGGGGCAGGTCCTTGAAGGCCTGAAAGTTGGCGGGCGAAGGGTCGATATAGGTTTCGCAGGTCATGTCTCAGTCCTCCCTCAGGTCGCGCTGCATATAGACGGTATCGAGCAGGCGCCCGAACTTGCACCCGACATTGCGCATCCTGCCTGCGTGGACAAAGCCGCACTTGGCATGGAGCGCGACCGAGGCAGGCTCACCGCCGCCGATCACCGCGATCATCTGCTGAAACTGTGCCGCACGCGCAGCGGCCACCAGCGATGGCAACAGCAGGCTGCCAATCCCGCGCCCGCGCGCATCGCGGGCCACATAGATGCTGTCCTCGCAGGTATGTGCGTAGGCAGCACGGTCGCGAAAGCGCGCGGCATAGGCGTAGGCAAGGACGGTATCACTCTGCTGCGCAACCAAAAATGGGAAACCACGCTCGGCAAAGTCTGCGATCTTGGCGGCCCAGTCGCCCGGATCAGGGGCGATGGTATCGAAGGTCGCCGTGCCGTTCGCCACGTGCCATTCGTAGATCGCAGCGATGGCCTGCGCGTCGCTGTCACGCGCAGGCCGGATCACCGGATCAGGCAAGCGTGTAGTCCGCAAAGCGGTCGCGCAGGTCCTTCTTGCTGATCTTGCCGGTGGCGGTGTGCGGGATATCGTCAACGAATTCAACCGCATCGGGCATCCACCACTTGGCGATCTGCGGGCGCAGGTGATCGAGGATATCCTCCGCACTGACCTCGGCGCCGGCCTTCTTCACCACGAACAGCACCGGGCGTTCGTCCCACTTGGGGTGGTAGATGCCGATGCACGCAGCCTCGGCCACGCCCGGATGGCCGCAAGCCGCGTTCTCCAGCTCGACCGAGCTGATCCACTCGCCGCCCGACTTGATCACGTCCTTGGTGCGATCGGTCAGTTGCAGCGTGCCATCAGGATGGATGATGCCGACATCGCCGGTATCGAACCAACCGTCATTGCCAACCGCATCCTTTTCCGCCTTGAAATACCGCTTGATAATCCACGGCCCGCGGATCTGGAGTGCACCTGAAGTCTTCCCGTCACGCGGGAGCTCGGTGGTCATGTCGGACAGGTCGACCGTGCGCAGCTGCACGCCAAAGATCGGGCGGCCCTGCATCGCGGTCTTTTCGACCTTCTGTTCGAGGGTGAGGCTGTCCCAGTCCCAGGTCGGCCCGCCGACGGTGCCGATGGGCGAGGTTTCGGTCATCCCCCAGGCGTGCTGGACGCGGGTGCCGTTCTTCAAGAGCCGCTCGATCATGAACTTGGGCGCGGCCGAGCCGCCGATGGTGGCAGCCTTCAATGGCGGCAGATCGAGGCCATTGGCATCGCAATACTGGAAGTGCGCGAGCCACACGGTCGGCACGCCCGCAGAATCGGTCACGCCTTCGCGCAGCATCAGATCGTGGAGCACGGCCGGATCGTTCACCGCCGAAAACACGAACTTGATCCCTGCCATCGCGCCGGCATAGGGCAGGCCCCAGCTGGCCGCATGGAACATCGGCACCACCGGGAGCATCACCGAGGCACTCGAAAAGTTGAAGGCGGCCGGTTGCAGCCCCGCCATCGCGTGCATGACGGTCGAGCGGTGTTCGTATTGCACGCCCTTGGGATTGCCGGTGGT
>JAGKSZ010000289.1 GCA_018991295.1 Porphyrobacter sp.
ACTGCGCGGGAGAGAGCCGGGGCGGTGGTCACGCAAACCCGACAAGCTGCAATTTGATTTGCAGCGTCTCGTGATCGAAGGGCTTCATCACATATTCGTCCGCCCCGGCGGAAATCGCCTGACGGATATGCGCCACATCGTTTTCGGTGGTGCAGAACACCACCTTGGGCTTGTCGCCGCCGGGACGCTGGCGCAGGTGGACAAGAAATTCGATGCCGGTCATCACCGGCATATTCCAATCCAGCAGCACCACATCCGGCATGGCCGCATCGCAGGCATCCAGCGCCAGCTTGCCGTTTTCCGCCTCGTCCACGGCAAAGCCGAGCGTTTCGAGGATGTGCCTCGAAACCTTCCGGATCACGCGTGAATCATCGACGATAAGGCAAGTTTTCATGGGGCTTCCTGCGGGTTGCGACAGGCAACCTAAAGCGCATTTGGTAAGGAATGGATTAAGCCGCCGCCTCGATTTCGCTACGCTGTGCCTCAGGGCCGGTCAGAAGTGCGGACAGATCCATCAGCAAGGCAGGCCCTGCCATGGTCTCGATCATGCCGCGTGCCACCTTGGTCCATTCCGCCCCGAACCCGCCCGGCACCTGCCCAACTTCGCCTGCCGCGGTGGTGATATCTTCAATCCCGTCGACCAGCAGCGCATAGGAATGGCCCCCGTCCGATACCACCGCAGCGCGGTGATCGGTGGGCCATGCGGCGTCAGAGCCATTGGCGGACAGGCCGATGGCGCGGCGGCAATCAATCACGGTCAGCGCCTGGCTGCGCAGTGCGGTGATGCCGGCAATCCAGTGCGGCGCGCGCGGGATCGGGGTCACCGCGCCCAGCTCGATCACCGATTTGACCTGAAGCGCATCAAGCGCGCAGCGCCGCCCGGCGATCTGGAGGATAACGAGCAGGTCTCCGGTCATGCGGCTTCTCCGGTGCGGGCGGCGGCGACTGCGGCGGCCTCGGCGGCCAGTGCTGCCAGCAGCGCCTCGCGGTCATAGCGGTAGATGGTGTCCGTGCCCGCAGGCGCATCGGGCTGATCGCGCAGGCGAATGATGCGGGGCGGCAGCGGGCGGCCCAGCGCCTCGGCCACTTCATAGACATCTTCAAACAGGATGCCGATGGTGCTCGGGTCGGCCTCGGCCTCGGGCACGATGTCATAACCTGCCGCTGTCACCAGCGGGGCAAGGATTGCGCGGGCCCATTCGCCTTCGGGCAGGGTGCAGCGCGGGCGCTGCGCCGTGACTGGCGGTTCGCCATAGCGGGCGAAAAGTTCGTGCGCGTCGATCAGGGTGGCAGGCGCGCCGCCGATCAGGGTGATGGCTTCGGCCAGCGGGTCTTCGGGCACGGGGCTGAGCGCCTCGGTCAGTTCAACCGCATCTTCCACCTCGCGCACCGCATAAAGCAGTTCGCAGGCGCCATCCGACAGGCGCAAGAGGCGCACCCGCGCCTGCGCAAGCGGGGCATCGGGCAGGCCGATCAGCGGCAGGATCAACCCGTCGATCACCACACGCGGGCGCGCAGCGGAACGATCGATCGCGCTTGTCGGCGCGGTTTCAATGCGCTGCACCAGTTCCAGCCGCACCGCGCAGCGCCGTCCGGTAAAATCGGTGAACAGCATCGCGCGCGCCCCCGCATCGCCATGGTCTGCGGCGTTGTCATCATCGGCCCCCAGCACGCGGGCGCGGGTATCGGAAACCAGCGCATGCTGGGCTGCGATATTGGCGACATCGAGCAGCAGCACCGGCTGGCCATCATCGAGCAGCGTCGATCCGGCATAGAGCCCCGATTTCATCACCGCAGGCGCCAGCGGCTTGACCACCAGATCGCCGTGATTGTGGATGCCTTCCACCGCCAGCGCGAACAGATCGCCGCTGGCAAGGCGCAGCATCACCAGCGTCGGCTCCTTCGCCGGGGCAGCGCCAGCTTGGGCAAGGGCCAGCACTTCGTCCAGCATCAGGCAGGGCACGCGCTGGCCGCGGAAGGTGACCAGCGCGGTCTCGCCCATGCGGGTCAGATCGAGCGCGCGGGCCGTGCCCTGCACGATTTCCTCGACATAGGATTGCGGGATGGCAAAGCGGTGCCCGGCCACTTCCACGGTCAGGCCCGCGATGATGCTGAGCGTCAGCGGGATCTGGAGCGTGAAGGTGGTGCCGTGGCCGGGGCGGCTGGTGACCTTGATCGACCCGCCGACCTTTTCGAGGTTCTGGCGCACCACATCCAGCCCCACGCCGCGCCCGGAAACATTGCTGACCGCCTCGGCGGTGGAGAAGCCGGGCTCGAAGATGAGGTTCAGGACCTTGTCGCGCGACATCCCGGCGCGGTCCTGCGGGGCGACCAGTCCGGTGGCGATCGCCTTGGCGATGATGCGTTCCTCGTCCAGCCCGCGCCCGTCATCGGAAATGACGATGCTGATGGTGTTGCCCGATTGGCGCGCGGCAATGGCCAGCAGCCCGATTTCGCGCTTGCCCTGCCCAAGGCGGGCGGACGGCGCCTCGATCCCGTGATCGATGGCGTTGCGGATGATGTGGGTGAGCGGATCGCGGATCGTCTCGATCATTTCGCGGTCAAGCTCGACATCGCCGCCGTCAAGGTCGACCATCACCTGCTTGCCGCATTCGGCCGCCACATCGCGCACCAGCCGGGGCAGCGCGCCGAACAGGGTTTCGATGCGCTGCATCCGCATCCGGGTGATCGCATCGCGCACATCGGACAGGATGGTGGTGAGGCGTTCGAAGGGGCCGTCGATGGTCGGCTGGGTGCCGGCCTGCCGCAGCCGGTGGGCCAGATCATTGCGGGCGAGCACCATGTCGGAAACACCGCTCATCACCCGGTCGAGCAGTTCGACGGGCAGGCGGATGGTGCGCTGTGCGGCCGCATCGGCGCGGCGTGCGGGGGCGCTGCCGGGCTCGTCGCCGCCGCTGGCCAGCAGACTGGCCGCAGGGGCGTGCAGGGTGGGGCCAGACCCCTCGCTGGCCCCCTCCAGACCCCCCTCAGACCCGCTGTCCGGAGCCGTTTCACGTGAAACATCGAGCGCCGCGATCAGATCATCATCGCCGCCTTCGGGAAAGGGCTCGCCGGCCTCGATGGCGTCGATCATCTGGGCGATGCGGTCGATGATGGCGAGCACCGCGCTGACAAGGGTCGGATCAGGATCGCGCCGTCCGCTGCGGCAATCGGCCAGCGCGTCCTCGGCGGCATGGGACAGCCCGGCAAGGCGGGGGAAATCGAAGAAGCCGCAATTGCCCTTCACGGTGTGGACGAAGCGGAAGATGGCATCGAGCCGCGCGCGATCGGTGGGATCAGCCTCCCAGGCGACGAGCTCGCCGCCCGAGGCTTCCAACATCTCGCGGGTCTCGGCGATGAATTCCGCCAGCAGATCGTCCATGGGTATGCGCGCCCTCATTCGCGTGTTCGTGAAGCATCGCGCCGAAAAGGGGGAACCGGTTTTCGGCTATTCGCGATGCGCCAACAAATCTCGCTATGCGGCAGATTTGGTTAACAAGCGCCTAGCGCGCAGGCGCTGTTGCAGGGGTGGGGCGGGCCAGCACATGGCGCACCAGCAGCAGGGCGGACACCGCGCCAAACAGGTTGGCGGCCAGTTCCGCACCATAAATCGCCGCCGACCCCATCGCCGGGCGCAGCAGCAGGGCGACGGGCAGCATCACGAGGAACACCCGCACCACCGATTGCCCCAGCGCAAAACTCGCCCGGTCAACCGCATTCATTATCCCGTTGCCCACGATCAGCAGGCCGAACCCGGCATAGCCCCATGCAGCGATCTTGAGGTAGAGATCAAACTCCACGATCACCTTGGGATCATTGGTGAAAACCCGTGCAAATGTCTCGCCCGCAGCCATCATCGCAATCGCCACGGCAAGGCCCCAGATGATGCAGAACCCGAAGGCATAGCGCACTGCCTCGCGCGCACGGGCCTGCTGGCCTGCGCCCCAGTTCTGCCCGACAATCGCCCCGATCGCGCCCGACAGGCCAAGCAGCGGCACGATCACGAAGCTCTGCAGCCGCCCCGCCGCGCCAAAGCCTGCCACCGCCGCTTCGCCCTGACCGGCAATCAGCGCGGTCAGGATCGCAAGGCCGAAGGGGTTGATCGCATTGGAGAATGCCGCCGGAAGCCCGACCCTGATGATCGCCCTTGCCGAATCCAGCAGATCGCAATCGCGCAAGGACGCAAGATCGAGCGGCAGGGACGTGCCCCGCAGCAGCCACAGCGCGGTTACCACCCCGATCCCCCAGCCAATCGCCGTGGCATAGGCCGAGCCCGCTATCCCGAACCCCTCAAAGCCAAACGCGCCGGTGATCAGGATCGGGTTCAGCACCCAATTGCCCGCCGCATAGGTGATCGAGACAGTGCTGGTCCGCCTTGCCTCACCCTGACCGCGCAGCACGCCGTTGAAACCCATGATCGCAAGGCTCAGCGGAAAGCCCATCGCAAAGGGCGCCATATAGGCGCGGATAAGCGGCATGAGGTGATCGGGCGCGTTCATCAGGCTGAAGATCGGATCGATCAGCAGCCCCAGCGCAAGGCCCATCGCAATCCCGCACAGGCAGGCAAAGGCGATCCCGAAATTGGCCCGCCGCGCAGCCTTTGCCAGATCGCCTTCGCCAAGCGCGCGGGCCACGACTGAATTGATGCCTACCATCACCCCCACCCCCAGCGATGTGCTGGCCACGGTGACGGGGAAGATGAAGCTGATCGCAGCGAGCGGCGCGCTGCCCAATTGCCCGATGAAATAGGCGTCGATGATCCCCACCGACATGATCGCTGCCACCCCGATGACCGCCGGCAGGGTCTGGCTCACGAGGTGCCGGGGGATGCTGCCGGTGATGAGGCGGGCGGTGGAGGGGGCGGGCGAAGTCATGCGTGCACAGGGCCTAGCCGGGCGGCTCGCGCCTTGCAAAGCATTCCCTCGGCGTGCGATAGCAAAGCCCAAAGTCAGACGGAGAGGATCAGCCCATGGCAACCCAGCTCAAACCCACAATCGAGTGCAGCAAGGAAGAATGGCAGGCCCGCCTCGATCTGGCGGCGTGCTACCGCATCTTCGACCACCTCGGCTGGTCGGAATCGATCTACAACCACATCTCGCTCAAGGTGCCGGGGGAGGAGGACACTTTCCTCATCAATCCCTTTGGCCTGCTGTACAGCGAAGTGACCGCCAGCAACCTCGTCAAGATCGATGTCGAGGGCAATAATGTCGGCGGGTCGCCCTATATGGTGAACAAGGCAGGCTTTACCCAGCACGCCTATTTCCACAAGCATCTGGGCGGGCGTGCCGATGCGATCTGCCACGTCCACACCACGGCAACGATGGCCGTGGCGAGCCACAAGGACGGCCTTTTGCCGACCAATTTCTACGCCTGCAATTTTCAGGGCCAGATCGGTTATCACGACTTCGAGGGCGTCACCGTGCGCGCAGAGGAAGGCGAGCGGCTGGTCAAGAACCTTGGCAATCACACCATCCTGATGCTGCGCAATCACGGCCCTGTCGTGATGGACCGCACCATTCAGGGGATGTTCGTCAAGATGTGGGCCTTGCAGCGCGCCTGCGAGATCCAGGTGGCAACGCTTGGCATGGGTGATCCGGTGCTCGTTCCGCAATCGGTGATCGATGTCCACCAGCGCGATCTTTCGGTGATGGCCGGACAGGGCGGCGCAGGGATGTTCGATTTCGAGGCGTGGAAGCGCCGCATCGACAAGATCGACGATAGCTGGCGCAGCTGAGGCGGCGTCGCCCCGTGGTGCCTTCGTAGCAAGGCTGCTGTTTCCTACCTGCAATGAAGCTGCCATTGAGGGGGCTATGACTGCATCCGGCCTCTTTTTCCGTGGTTCTGGCGCACCTTGTTCGGGGGGCGGTTTTTCGCTTCTGGACAGTGTCTCATGTGTCTCCAACAGGCGCATGGCGGGGGCTGTGCGATGAGCCGCATGACTGTCAATGACCGGCCGGTCGAGTTCGATCTCGATCCGCGCATGCCGCTGCTTTACGCGCTGCGTGAGGCGATGAACCTCACCGGCACCAAGGCGTGTGGCGGTACGGGCGGCGGCGGGGCCGATTGTTCGGGCGCGTGCATGGTGCTGGTCGACGGGGTGGCGCTCAGATCCTGTGCGATCACCCTTGCCGAAGCCGAAGGGCGGCTGATCACCACGATCGAGGGGTTGAGCCGGGATCGTTCGCACCCGGTGCAGCAGGCGATGGTTGCGCAAGGGGCGATCCAGTGCGGATACTGCACCCCCGGCATCGTCATTTCGGCTGCGGCTCTGCTGCTGCGCAATTCTGCGCCGACGCGCGCAGATATCGAAACCGCGATCCCCAATATCTGCCGCTGCGGGGTCTATCCTCGGTTGATCAAGGTGGTCGAACAGGCGGCCCGTGTGGCCCAGCGGCAGGAACGCATCAGCGCCGCGCCCGCGCCGGGGATCAGCCCGGCGGACGCCGCCAAGGCGGTTCCCGCTCTGCGGGCAGCGCCGCCTGAATAAGCGCCTCGGCGGTCTGATGCCTCAGTACCGCAGCGTCAGGCCAACCTGAATGGTAAAGGGCTGGCCGGGCAGAATGCCGCGTGCACGGTCGGTCACGTAAAGCCGGTCGAACAGGTTGCGGGCGGTGGTGAACACCTCCCACTTGCCGCCCGGAGGACCATAGGATGCGGCAAGATTGACCTGGGTCCACCCGGCAATCAGCCCGCGCTGGCCATCGGGGGTGACGGGGATGAGGTTGACGTCGTCGGCAAAGATCGAGGACTGGCTGACCACCTCGACCTGTCCGGTAAAGCCCTTGTGTTCGACACCAAGCGCGCCGGACACCAGCCATTCGGGCGAATAGGGCAGGCGGTTGCCTTCGACGTTGCGGGCGATGCCGCAAGCCACGGCGCCTGCGCCGGTCGCCACCAACGTGCCGGTGGTCGCCCCGTCGAAACATGGCGCGGTGGCAATGCGGGTGCTGTTGTAGCGGGCTTCCTCGACCCAGGTCACCGCGAGCCGTGCGAAGATGTCGGTCTCGCCCTCGGTCCAGCCAGCCGCGCGCGATGAGGCATTGAGCGCGAGCTCGCCGCCGCGGTGCAGGGTCTCGCCCGCCGAAGTCAGCGTCGCCCCGATGCCGCCAGCCACCGACTGGGCAACGATCTGGTTCTGGAAGTCCATAACGAAGGCGGTCGCATCGAAGCTCAGCCCCCGCACAATGTCGCCGCGCAGTCCGATTTCGTAGTTCCAGCTAAGCTCGGCATCGATATCGACCGATCCGCCTGCCGCGGTGATGATGTCCTCGACCCGCGGCGGGGCAAAGCCGCGGTGCACGCCGCCATACAGCGTGACGCTGTCGGTGATCGCCCAGGTTGCGCCGATGCCGGGCAGCACCTTGTCGAGGCTCTGGCTGCCGCTGGTCGGCGCGGTGACCGTGCCCGAGGGGCGTCCGCCCACCAGCACATCGACCGGCAGGTTGCGGCGCGCATAATCGATGAACTCGGCGCGCAGGCCCGGGGTCAGCGCAAAGGCTCCGAACTCCAGCCGCGACTGGATAAAGGCGGAGAAAGCGGTCGCATCGCGCTCGTTGTTCTCGCGCAGGCCGGCATTGACCCCGGTCCCCGCACGCCGCGCGGTGGGGGTATCGCCGTTCAACTGACGGCGGCGCTGGCGCTCTTCATGGTAGCGCACCCCGATCTCGGTCTCGCCGCCGATGCCCAGGATGCTGTGATCGATCGCCAGACGAGTCTCGATCCCGTAGGTATCGTAATCGCGCAGGCGGCCTTCATTGCCGCAGGTCGTCAGCAGATTGGCAACGCTGCCGCAGGCCGGATCGCTGGCATCATTGGGGCGCTGGCCCGAGTTGGACGACTGCCGCCACCAATCGCGGGTGAAGTAGTGGTAATAGGCCGTCGTGCGCAGGGTCAGCGCGTCCGACAGGTTCCAGCGATGCGCGACGGTGGCGTTCAGCCGCTCGGTCTGGAAGTCGTCATTGACGAAGATGTTGCCGCGCGGGTTTGCGGCAAATTCGTCACGGCGCAGGCCCGAATAGCCAACCTGGCTATCCTCGCGGAACCGCGAAAGCTTGATGGTCAACCCGTGGTCGGTGCCGAACTCCCACCCGCCCTTGATGAAGATGTCAGTGAACCTGAGCGCCTGATTGTCGCGGAAACCATCGGTCTGGTTGTGGTTGACGTGGACCATCACCCCGCCGCCCAGCAGTTTGCCGCCGATCTGCCCGTCGAGCATCAGCATATCGCGGTTGCCGCCCGCAATCGTGCCGCTGGCGATGAATTCATCGGGCACATCGGGAGTGATGTAGTTGATGACCCCGCCAATGGTCTGCGGGCCGAAGCGGACTTGCCCGGCACCCTTCAGCACCTCCAGCCGGGTGAAACGCTGGATCGGCGGGTGGTAATAGGAGGCGTTGTCGCCCTAGGGGGCATAGCTGAGCGGGGGGCCGCCTTCCAGCAGCAGCACCCTGGTGGGGCGCACCGGGGTGAGGCCGC
>JAGKSZ010000056.1 GCA_018991295.1 Porphyrobacter sp.
CCGACCGGCTGATCGTGGTCGATGAAAAGGGCCGCGCCGTGGATGGCGACCAGATAATGGCGCTGATTGCGGGCCGGATGCAGGATCGCGGGTCCTTGCGCGGCGGCGGGATCGTGGCGACGGTGATGAGCAACCTTGGCCTTGAACGCTACCTCAATGGGCGCGGGCTTGATCTCGTCCGCGCCAAGGTCGGGGACCGCTATGTGCTCGAAGCGATGAAGGCGGGCGGATATAATGTCGGCGGCGAACAGTCCGGGCACATGATCCTGCTCGATTATGCCACCACCGGCGATGGCACGGTCGCCGCCCTGCGCGTGCTGGCGAGCCTCGTGCGCTCGGGCAAGCCGGCAAGCGAACTGCTCCACGTGTTCGATCCGGTGCCGCAATTGCTCAAGAACGTGCGCTATGAAGGCGGCAAGCCGCTGGAGAACGCGGGCGTTAGGGCCGCGATTGCCGAAGCCGAAGCGGCGCTGGCCGGCAAGGGCCGCCTCGTGATCCGCCCCTCGGGCACCGAACCGCTGATCCGCGTCATGGCCGAGGGCGATGATCAGCGGCAGGTCGAACAGGTGGTGGACAGCATCTGCGAAGCGGTGCGCGCAGCGGTGTGACCTCTTGGACCCGTTCGTGCTGAGCTTGTCGAAGCATCGTTCTTTCTTCATCCAGCATTCGAAAAGAAGCACGGCCCTTCGACAAGCTCAGGGCGAACGGGAAGAGGAGTGAGACCCAATGCTCGAAATGCGCCCCGATTGCGAAATGTGCGGCATCCTGCTGCCCGCCGATGCGCCGGGAGCCTTCATCTGCTCGTTCGAATGCACCTTCTGCGCCGAATGCGCCGAGGATCTTGATGACCGCTGCCCCAATTGCGGCGGCGAGCTGATGGACCGCCCGGCGCGCGCCAAGGCGCTCCACGCCAAGTATCCGCCCAGCACGACACGCAAGTTCAAGGGCTAGCAAGCCAGACCAGACTTGCCAGTTTCCCACCCCCGGCCCCTCCCGCAAGCGGGAGGGGAGCGAGACTTGGCGGCTTTGCCGCCTCTGCCACCTTCCCGGGCTTGACCCGGGACCCCGCTTTTCTTTGACCACGGGCTGAGAAATAGGCAGCGGGGCCCCGGATCAAGTCCGGGGAGGGGAAGAGGGCATGGCAGATCCCCACCCACTTCCAGCCATTCGCACTCACCCGGTGCAATCCCGAAAGTCGCCCTTCCGCTATTGCAGCGTCACGATTTCCTCACCGCCATCGTGGCGGCCATAGAACTGCATCAGCTGCACCAGCAATTCGCAGCGATCGCTGAGCGTTGCGGCCTCCAGCAGCGCCTGCTTGCTGGCCGGATCGAAGGGCGCGATCTGCGAGACGCCGTTGATCAGCGAACGATCATCCAGCCGTTCGACCGAATCCCAATCCACGCTGTAACCTTGCCGGTCGGCAAAATCGCGGGCCTCACGCTCAAACCCGCCGCGCTGGGCATGGGTGAGGGTTTCATCCTCGTCCTCGTCGAAAATCTCTGCCTCGATCTGGCGATAGGCGGTGGTCACATCCAGTTCGCGCAGCATGCGGAAACGGCCCACGCCTTCAAGGACGAGGTTGTAGCGCCCGTCATCCATCGCCTGAATTTCGCCAATGCGTCCGACACAGCCGACCTTGAAAAGCGAGGCGCCCTCCATCGGGCGCTGCGGCTGGATCATCGCGATCAGCTGGTCGCGGATCAGCGCATCGCCCACCATGGCGCGGTAACGCGGTTCAAAGATATGGAGCGGCAGCTGCATGCCGGGAAACAGCACCGCGCCGGTCAGGGGGAAGATGGGAAGCCTTTTGGTCATCCGAACAATACGCGCGACAAGCGGCGGCGGACGCCGACCACCCATTCGTCCTCCAGCCCCGTCGCCTCGAAAATCTTGAGCAGCTTGGTGCGCGCTGCACCTTCGTTCCATTCGCGGTCAGCCGCGATCATGGCGAGCAGGGTATCGGCGGCGGCATCGCGCTGGCCGGCGGCAAAGGCGGCCTCGGCATAGGCGAGCTGTGCATCCATATTGGCAGGATCGCCCTCGGCGGCGGCGCGCAAGGCTGCCAGCTCGCCATCGTCCACCCGCTCGCCCGCCAGTTCGAGGGCGCTGCGTGCCGGGGCAATCGCGGGATCTGTGGCAAGGCGCGGATCGGAATCGATCACTTCCATCACCTGCCTGGCCTGATCCACCTCTCCCAGCTGCACCAGCGCGCGCACCAGCCCAGCGTGGGCGGCGGCATGGTCTTCGGCAAATTCGGTGATCTGGGCAAAGATCGACGCGGCGCGCTGCGCGTCACCGGCAGACAGCGCCTCATCGCCCATCTTCACGAACTGGGCGATTTCCTCGGGCGAGGGGCCCTGCGGCGCGCCTGCACCTTCGCCCGCGCCGCCCTGCACGGGAAGCTGGGCCAGCAATTGATCGAGAATCGCCTTCAGCTGCGATTCGCTGCGGGCATTGGTGAGGTCCGCAATCGGCTGGCCCTGAAACATCGCATAGACCGTGGGGATCGAGCGCACCTGAAACTGCGCGGCGATGAACTGTTCCTCATCGACATTGATCTTGGCCAGCACCACGCCCTTGTCGGCATATTCGCCCGCGACCTTTTCCAGCACCGGGGTCAGCGCCTTGCACGGCCCGCACCATTCGGCCCAGAAATCGAGAATCACGAGCTTGCTTTGCGAAGGTTCGACCACCGTCTTGCGGAAACGGTCCACCGCCTTCTGTTCGTCGATGCTCAGTCCCATGCTGGCCAAGATATCTGCTCCTGCTGCGGGGGCGCGGTTGCCATGCCCCTTGTGGTCCCCATGTGGGATGCTGCTGCGCGCTTGTGAAGCGCCCGTTTGTGCTGGCCGCACAGCGTGATGCGATCAAGCCTTAATCGCACCGAATTTTGCGCTTGCAGCCTGCCAAAGGCGCTGCTAATCGCGCCGCCTCTCCGGCAGGAACGCGGCCAATCAGCGGTTTCTGTCAGCGCCAGTGAGCGGGCGTAGCTCAGGGGTA
>JAGKSZ010000290.1 GCA_018991295.1 Porphyrobacter sp.
CACCTTTACCAATGCTGCGGGCGGCACGGTGAACGGCGCCGGCTTCAGCTTCCGCACGCTGAACAATGCGGGCACCTGGAACGGGGCCTTCCTTGTGAATGGTGGCGGCACGATCACCAACACGGGCCTGTGGGCCAATGCCTCGATCAACTCCTCGCTGGTGGCGAACGGGCTGTTCGACAACCTCGGAACCCTGACCGGGCTTGCCGTGATTGTCAGCGGGCCGAATGCGCGCCTGACCAACCGTGCCACCGGCACGATCTCGCTCGATACCGATCAGGCGCTGTTCGTGATGGATGGCGCGCAGGTAAGCAATCTGGGCACGATTTCGGCTCTTGGGTCGGTCACCACGGGCGGGCTCATTACCAATGCGGCAGGGGCCAGCTGGATCGGCAACCTGTCGGTGTCCTCGGGCGCATCGCTGGTCAATGGCGGCACCATCACCGGATCG
Source organism: Porphyrobacter sp. (assembly GCA_018991295.1). GTDB lineage: Bacteria > Pseudomonadota > Alphaproteobacteria > Sphingomonadales > Sphingomonadaceae > Erythrobacter. The sequence continues at coordinate 452 of JAGKSZ010000290.1, forward strand.
GTATCGAACGGCGGCAGCTTCAGCTCCACCGGCACCGTCAATGGTTCGCTGTTCAACGCGCAGGGCGGCACCAGCCTGCTGGCCGGGGCGCTGAACGGTGACATCTCCAACAGCGGGACGATCACGCTCACCGGCACTACCACCGGGATCGGGGTCTTGTCGCAAGGCACCACCGGGGTGTTCAACCTTGCCGGGTTCAACACCAACATCGGCGTACTGGTCGGTGCGGGCAGCATCACGCTGGGCGGGGCAACCCTCACCACCGGACGCGCGGCCACCCAATCGACCTTCAGCGGTGTCATCAGCGGCGCTGGCAGCCTTGTGAAGGCCACCACCGGCACGCTGATCCTGACCGGTGCCAACACCTACACCGGCGGCACCACCATCAGCGGCGGCACGCTGCAGCTGGGCGATGGCGGGACGAGCGGCTCGGTCACCGGGGCGATCGTCAACAATGGCACGCTGATCATCAACCGCAGCGATGCCTTCACCCTTGCCAATCTGGTGAGCGGCAGCGGCATGCTGGTGCAGAACGGCACCGGCACGACCACGCTGACGGCGGCAAACACCTACGCGGGCGGAACGCTGGTCCAGCGCGGACGACTGGTGGGCAACACCACCTCGCTGCAAGGCGTGATCCAGGTGAATTCGGGCGCAGCGCTTGAATTTGCCCAAGGCACCGCTGGCACCTTTGCCGGTTCGCTGATCGGCGCAGGGATCTTCGACAAGACCGGCGCTGGCCTGCTGACGCTCACGGGCAACAGCAACGGCTTTACCGGCGGCACCTTCGTGCGCGGCGGCGAACTGCGGGTGAACGGCGGCCTTGCCGGTTCGGTGGTCACCGTCCAGTCAGGCACGACCCTGTCGGGCACCGGCGTGATCGGCGGGCTGGTTGCGCTCAGCGGCAGCACCATCGCACCGGGCACCAGCCCGGGCACGCTCAGCGTCAACGGCAATGTCTCGCTGGCGGCGGGCAGCACGGTGCAGTGGGAAGTCGGCGCCACCGGCGCGATCGACCGCATCCTTGCCACCGGCACTGCCAGCCTCAATGGGACGGCGGCCTTCACCAACCTTGGCGGCACCTATGCCTTCAACAGCGAATATGTGCTGCTGCAGGCCGATGGCGGGCGGACCGGGACCTTTGCAGGTTCGACCGGATTTGCAGGCTTCGGGATCCTTTACCGCCCCGAACTGGTCTACACCGGAACGCAGGTTCGCCTGCGCTTTGCGCCCAACCTGCTGGCCAACATCGTCGGCAACACCGCGCTTACGGCCAACCAGCGGTCGGTCGTGAACCGCATCGATGGCGCGGTGACCGCAGGCTACAACCCGCAGCCGCTGTTCAACGTCTATGCGCTGCCGACGGCGCAGCTCCCGGGCGCCTTCGACCAGCTTTCGGGTGAGGCCTATGCCACGGCGGCAGGGGTCGGGATCGAGCAGGAGCGTCTGGTGCGTGAGGCGGTTCTCGGCCGGCTCGGCAGCGTCGCGATTGCGGCCCGCAATGCACCGGAAAGCGCCTCGGGCTTCGGCGTCTGGGGCCAGCTCTACGGCGGCTGGGGTGACGGCGAGAGCGATGGCAATGCCGCCGCCTTCGACGCTGACCGCATGGGCTTTGTCACCGGCCTTGATTACGGCACGGCGAGCGAGAATGGCAGCTGGCGGATCGGTGCGTTCGGGATGCAGGTCCAGAGCGATGTGACGATTGCGGCCCGCGGTTCGGCAGTCGAAGTCGAACAGGCCGGCGGCGGTGCCTATGCCTCGCTCACCTCGGGCGGGTTCGGGGTTTCGCTGGGTGGTTACCTCACCGAGGTCGACCTGCGCGCCTTCCGCAACATCAACCTGCCGGGCTTCACCGACAGCACCGTGGGCGTCACCGAAGGCACGGCCCGTCAGGCCTTTGCCGAGGTGTCCTACACCATCGAGGCGGGCAAATCGTCGATCCGTCCCTTCGTGGCGGGCTCGGTGGGCAGCTTCAAGCTAGACGGTCTGACCGAAACTGGCGGAGCGGCTGCGCTGACCATGCGTGACCAGAGCTACAGCACCGGTACGGTGACCGGCGGGATTGATGCAGCGGTGCCGGTTGGCAAGGTGCTGCGCCTCAACGGTACGCTGGCCGCCCGCCATCAGCTGGGTGACCGCGATCCGCAGGCAATCCTGGCGCTGGCAGCTGCCCCGCAGCAGGCCTTCGCCATTCAGGGCGCGCAGCTCGACAAGACCGCCCTTGCCGCAAGGCTCGATGCGCAGTTCGATCTGGGTGACAGCCTGTCGATCTCGCTCGGCTACACCGGCCTGATCGGCAAGAACCAGACCGACCATGGCGCGCGCGCCACGGTGCAGGTGCGCTTCTAAAACCGGGCCGCACTCCTGCGAACACAAGAACCCGCTCTCGCCAGCCGCGAGGGCGGGTTCTTCGCATTCTGGGCCGCGCTCGGGGGCTTGCCCCGGCGCGCTTCAGGGTGGAGAAGGCCAGCATCATGACTGCAGCAAACTCCCATCCTGACGATCCGCATTATGTGCACCGCACTGGCTGGCTGCGCGCCGCCGTGCTGGGCGGCAATGACGGTATCATCTCGGTTGCTTCGCTGATTATCGGCGTTACGGCAGCCACGCCTGAACCGGGTCCGATCCTTGTGGCAGGGGTGGCAGCACTGATCGCCGGGGCAATGTCGATGGCGGCGGGGGAATATATCTCCGTGTCCAGCCAGGCGGATTCGGAAAAGGCCGATATCGCCCGCGAACGGGAGGCTTTGGCGGCGACGCCCGCCGACGAGGAGGCGGAACTTGCCGCGATCTACCGCGCACGGGGCCTGAGCGAGGTGACGGCGGCGGCTGTCGCGCGGGAACTGACTGCGCTTGATCCGCTGGCTGCCCATGTGCGCGATGAGCTGGGCCTGAGCGAGCACCTTGCCGCCCGGCCGCTTCAGGCGGCGCTGACGTCGGGCCTGACCTTTAGTGCGGCGGCCGCTGTCCCCTTGCTTGCTGCGTGGCTGGCCCCGGCCGGCGCGATCCTGGTCACGGTCGTGGCCGTATCGGTGCTGGCGCTGGCGGTGCTTGGCGCCTTGGGGGCAAGGGCGGGGGCCGCCCCGCTGGTGCCCGGAACCTTGCGGGTGGTCGGCTGGGGCATACTCGCCATGGCGACCACCGCTGCGGTGGGGCGGCTGTTCGGAGTGAGCGTCTGACCGGGCAGGGCCATTACCTTTCAGGTGGTACAAACGCCCCGGCCAGACAGGATCAGGCTTCTGCCCAGCAGTGATGGGCATTTGGCCCAACCGGCCATTGATCGCTCCGCATCCGGCAAGTCGCATCCGAACAGCCGAACGCGTGCAAAGTGTTCGCTGAGACAGGATGCGAGTCCACTTTTCCGACCACCCGCAAAGCCCGGAAAACGGCGTTTGAACTGGCATGGGACATCGGACGGATCCCGCTGCAAGGGTCAATTGGGGCAGAGCAAGGCCTGATCTTCGAGAGTGGAAGCGTCACGCCCGGCGCGCTTGTGCTGGCAGCCAGCCCGTTCCCGATCACAAGGATGATGCCGCGCGCGATCCGGCGCAACTGTGCCGCATTCAACAACCACAGATCCGACAACAGCAGCACCTCCGTGATGCGGCCACCGGATCGACCAAGCGCCTCCGGCGCAGCCGATTTAGCAGGTTCTGAGCCGCGCAAACCTCAAGATGGCTCACCGCTTGACAAGGTTGGCTTATCCCATGAAGCCGAAGCATACGCCGCTGCACAAGGTAATTCGGTGCCTCAACCCTTGCGCCCGCTTCCCAACTGGCCCGATGTCCCGCGGGACCGGCTTTCCGTCGATTTTTATCCTGCTGCCGAACCGCTCAAGCCATATGTTACGGGATATAACCTTTACGGAGTTTTCGGACCCGAGGCCGGGAAGCGCGAGCTTTATTTTCCGGGCTGGACCACAATCCGCTTTTCCTTTCCGCAGACCCCATGGCGGGTTCGCTACGGCCGCGGAGAGCCGGAAACCGTTATGCCGATGGCTGTTTTCGGCCCTTCGGCCACGGACCTCGAAACAGATTCGGTTCTCGCAGGCATCAGTGTCGGCTTCGTTGTTCTGCCGCTTGGCATGGCGAGGCTGCTGCCGGTTGCGGCAGGTCACCTGGCTGGCAGGCTGACGGCGCTTGAAACCCTCTGGGGCGATGCCGAGGAGCTGATGGACCGGATTGCGGCTTTACCCGATGCAGCCGCGATCCCTTCGTTGCTTGACGAGATCCTGCTGGCAAGACTTGGGCCACCACATCGCGATGAGGCCTTGGTGGCGGCCTTGGCGCGGCTGCTCGTTGATCAACATGATATCGATACCGACCTCATCTGCGAGGCGCTTGGATGTTCGCCCGCGACGCTGCGCCGGCTCTCGCAACGACATTTCGGCTTCGCTCCCAAGCTGTTGCTGCGACGATCACGTTTCCTCAAATCGCTTTTCGCAATCATGGGCCAGGAGCAGGGTCGTTGGGGGCAGCTGATCGATCCCAGCTACGCCGACCAGTCGCATTTCATCCGCGAGTGCCACGAATTTCTCAACTGCACGCCAAGCGAGTTTCTGCGGCGTGAACGGCCAATGACGGTTCTTTCGATGAAGCGCCGAGCCGAGGTTTTGGGATCCCCGCTTGTGGCTTTGCATCATCCGCGACGGTGATTGATTTATCCAATTCGGCGCGCAGCCACCCTGCTACCTCACCCATCGAATGAAGCGGCCTGCTCAAGGCCGCCGGTTTGGTGAGAAAAGCATGGAACGCAAATCCCTTGCAGCCGCCATAGCACTGGGCACAGCCGCCGTAGGCCTTGCTCCGCTTGCTGCGCAGTCGCCCGGCGGGGCCAGCGGCTCCATACCGGTTGGCGTTTACGAATGCGACTCGCCACAAATGGTTGGCGGGATGGTGATGCCCAATCCTTCGACAGGGCACATGTTCGGCGTTCTCGGGCCGGGCACCTATCGCGATTTCAATGGCGGGCGCGGCGCGTTTACCTTTGCGGGCGGTATTCTGACCATGACCACCGGACCGCTCAAGGGCGTTCGTTATCGGCGTGAGGCTGAGCGGCTCTTCTACCCACTCAACGAAAAAGGTGAGCGCGGCGCAATCCGCTGCGTGTTCAACCGT
>JAGKSZ010000057.1 GCA_018991295.1 Porphyrobacter sp.
CCGAGGATCATCTTGGTGATGATGTTGCGCTGGATCTCGTTCGATCCGCCATAGATGCTGGTCTTGCGCATGTTGAAATAGGTCGCCGCTGCGTGGGCCGCGTAGTCGGGGCCGACGGGGTGCTCGTTCGATCCATTGTCGTTCGACACCCCGCCCATGTACGGCGCGCCATAGGTGCCGACCGCTTCCAGCGTCAGTTCGGTCAGGCGCTGCTGGATTTCGGTGCCCTTGATCTTGAGGATCGAGCTTTCCGGCCCCGGCCCCTTGCCCGCCTGTTCGCCTGCCAGCGTGCGCAGTTCGGTGATTTCGAGCGCGGCCAGATCAATCTCCAGCTGGCTGACCTTCCTGGCGAAATCGAAATCCTTGATCAGCGGAGCGCCATCCAGCGTTTCATGCGTGGCGATTTCGCGCAGCTTTTCAACGCCGCGCTTTGACCGCGCAACGCCCGCAATCCCGGAGCGTTCATGGGCGAGCAGGAACTTGGCATAGGTCCAGCCCTTGTTTTCCTGACCCACGAGGTTTTCGACCGGCACGCGCACATCGGTGAGCCAGGTTTCGTTGACCTCATAGCCGCCATCCAGCAGCTTGATCGGCTTCACTTCAACGCCGGGCGTCTTCATGTCGACAAGGATGAAGCTGATGCCTTCCTGCGCCTTGGCCGAAGGATCGGTGCGGCACAGGAAGAAGCCCCAATCGGCGTGCTGGGCGAGCGTCGTCCAGGTTTTCTGGCCGTTGATCACATAATGATCGCCGTCACGCACAGCGGTGGTCTTGAGGCTGGCAAGGTCAGAACCTGCGCCGGGCTCGGAATAGCCCTGACACCACCACACTTCGCCGCTGCGGATGCCGGGGAGGTGACGGGCCTTCTGTTCTTCCGAACCGAAGGTGTAGATCACCGGGCCGACCATCGACACGCCAAAGGGCAGCGGCATCACCGCGTTGATGCGGGCGTTTTCTTCCGACCAGATGTAACGCTGGGTCGGGGTCCAGCCGGTGCCGCCATATTCCACAGGCCATGCGGGAACGGACCAGCCCTTCTTGCCCAGCACCTTGTGCCAGGCGAGGAAGTCTTCGCGCTCCATATCTTCGCGCATGCCGAAATCGGCGAGGTGCTTGGGATAGTTCTCGGCGATGAAGGCGCGCACTTCATCGCGGAACGCCAGCTCTTCTGGGGTGAATTCGAGGTTCATGGCTTTGTCTCTCTCCGAAACTGCGTTCGTGACGCTTGCCGATACGCTTTGTCACCGTGCGCGGACGCCGAAAAGAGGAAATTATCCGCGCCCTTCCGAGGGCAAGGGTGCAGTAGGGGAAGGTTTCACGTGAAACACGCCGCAAGGCAGGTGCGAAGGGGGGTCTGGAGGGGTCTGACGGGGGTCTGGCAGGGGTCTGGCACGGGTTTGAGTCGCACAGGCGAGGGCGCGGCGGCGGCCTACAAACGGGTCGGCGGGCGGGTGTTGGGGAATGTTCGATTCAATCGCCTCCCCGGGCTTGACCCGGGGCCCCGCTTTCCTGTTTGCGTGCCCGCCTCCGCGGGCACGTCCTCGGCGAGTTTCCGTCGCTTCGCGCCGGATCGCCTGCGGCTCGCGCGCTTGCGCTCGCGGCCCGTCCGTTGGTGGGCCGAAAACCACCTGATGCGCTGATGCGCGCGATCTCCCCTTACATCTCCAGCGGGCCGTGCTGGATATGCGGCAGCACATGGCGGGCGAACAGATCTGCCTCGGTCGCGTGCGGATAGCCTGACAGGATGAACGCCTCGATCCCTTCGGCCTGATAGGCGCGCAGTTTCGCCAGCACCTGATCGGGCGTGCCGACAATCGCCGCCCCGCAGCCCGAGCGCGCCCGCCCGATGCCGGTCCACAGGTTCTCCTCGACGAACCCATCGCCATCAGCCGCGCCGCGCAATTCCTGCTGGCGCTGGACGCCGTAGTTCTTGGCATCCAGTGATTTCTCGCGGATGGCGCGGCCCGCCTCGTCGTCGAGTTTCGAGAGCAGCCGGTCGGCGTATTGGCGTGCCTCGTCCTCGGTTTCGCGCACGATCACGTGGACGCGGTAACCGAACTTGAGGGTGCGCCCGTAATTGGCCGCCCGCGCCTTGAGGTCCGCGATATTCTCGCGCACCTTGTCCATCGTGTCGGGCCACATCAGGTAGACATCCGCCGCTTCCGCCGCGCACTCGCGCGCTTCGTGGCTGAGGCCGCCGAAATAGAACGGCGGACACTTGCCGCTCAAGGTCGTGATGCGCGGGGGATCGAGCTTCAGATTGTAGAACTCGCCCTGAAAATCCAAGTGTTCGCCGTTCAGCAGCGTGCGCACGATCTTCATGATCTCGGTGCCCCGCCGGTAGCGCGGGCCGGATTCGATCTTTTCGCCCGGCATATCGGAGGAGATGATGTTGACGTTGAGGCGTCCGCCGGTCCCGGAAGCATTGGGGCCAAGAATGCGGTCCAGCGTCGCGATCCGGCGCGCCAGCTGCGGGGGCCAGTCCTCACCCATGCGGGTCGCCCAGAGCAGCTTGATGCGCTTGACCTGCGTGGCGACAGCGGCGGCGAAGATCGTGGTGTCGACCCCAAGCTGGTAGCCCGAAGGCAGCAGGATATTGTCGAAACCGGCTTCGTCTGCGCGCATCACGATGTTGCGGCAATGCTCCCAGCTGGATTGCAGATAGGGATCGGGCACGCCGAGGAATTCGTAATCATCGTCACACAGCGCGGAAAACCACGCGATTTCGCATTGCTGGGTCATATCAGGTTCCTCCCGAATTCCGTTCGCCCTGAGCTTGTCGAAGGGCCGTATTTCTTTGGTGCGAGGGTGAAAAAGGAAGTGCGAGGCTTCGACAGGCTCAGCCCGAACGGCAAAAGCCTACGGCAAAGGCACGCCCCGCGCGGCGACCAGCACGGCGTACCATTCGGTCCGCGTCCAGCGCACTTTCAGCGCCTCGGCCCCTTCGGCAATGCGCGCCGGGTTCTGCGATCCGATGATCGGAATGATCCCCGCCGGATGCGCCATCAGCCAGCTGTAAGCGGCCACCGTGCGCGACACGCCCTGCGCTTCTGCCACCGCATCAAGCGCCGCTGCCACGGCCTTTTCGCGCGGCGTTTCCGGCGCAGCGAGCCTGCCGCCTCCCAGCGGCGACCATGCCAGCGGAGTAAGGCCCAGCATCATCGCCTGATCAAGCTCGCCATTCTCGAAGCAGTCGATCCGCAGCGGGCTGATTTCCGGCTGGGTGCTGACCAGCTTGTTGCCGAGGAAATGTTGGAGCGCCGCGGTCTGGCCTTGCGTGAAGTTGGAAACGCCGAGCGTGCGCACCTTGCCGCTGGCCACCGCATCATCGAGCACGCGGGCCACTTCCTGCGGGTGGGCAAGGATATCGGGGCGGTGGATCTGCCACAGATCGACGCTGTCGACCTTCAGGCGGGTCAGCGAGGCATCGATCGCCTTCTTCAGGTAATCGCCGCTCTGATCGTAGGGCAGCGGGGGCAGGATGCCGCCCTTGGTCGCCAGCACCATCCGGCCGCGCAGCGAAGGATCGGCGGCCAGCACTTCGCCCAGCAGTGCCTCGGCATCGCCAAAGCCTCCGGCGCCGTCAAAGCCGTAGATATCGGCGGTATCGAGGAAGGTGATCCCGCTATCCAGCGCCGCGTGCACCAGCCGGGCGGCATCCGCAGCCGTGCGGCCATCCTCGGCCAGACGCCACATCCCCCAGGCGATGGGGGAGACAGCAATCCCGCTGCTCCCGAGCATACGGGTGGCAGGCGGCAGGGGCAGTTCACTCATGGTCAGTTCCTTCTGGGGGGCGCGACCGAGGCGCGCTCGACAAGGTCATGGGGCAGGCGCTTGTGGGTGATATCCCCGCCCGCGATCAGGATTTGCGTTGCCGTGCGGGCAAGCTCCGCCATCGGCTGGCGGATGGTGGTGAGCGGCGGCCACACGGTGCGCGCCAGGGTGGTATCGTCGAAACCCGCGACCGACAGATCGGCAGGCACATTGATGCCCCGATCATGCGCCACAGCGAGCACGCCTGCGGCCATATCGTCGTTCGAGGCGAAGATCGCGGTGGGCCGTTCGGGCTGATCCAGCAAGGCCCGCGCGCCCGCCACCCCGCTGTCGAAATCAAACTCGCCATCGACCACGAGGCTGGGCTCGAACGGGATGCCGACGCGGTCAAGGGCGCGGCGGTAGCCGAACAACCGGTCGTCGGAGGCCATGTGGTTGGCATGGCCCTTGATGAAGCCGATCCGGCGGTGCCCCGCATTGATGAGGTGCGTGGTCATGTCATCGGCAGCCTGCGCGTCGTCCATGAACACGCTGGAGGTCAGCGCGTGATTGGTGCCCGGCGAAATGCGCACGAAGGGCACATCCATCCCCTCCAGCGCGCGCAGCACCGGATCGCAATCAGTGACGGGCGAGGACAGGATGATGCCATCGACATGGGTTTCGCTCACCAGCCCGCGCACCTGATCGCCGACCCTGGGATCGGCCACATCGACCGGCTGGGCGAGCAGGCGGATGCCCGCATCATGGCACACATCCCAGCAGCCCTTCTGGATCTGGAACATGTAATAGGGGCTGTGATTGTCGTAGATCAGCGCGACCTGCCCCGATTTTGCGCCCGAAAGGATGCGCGCCGCCACCGAGGGGCGGTAATCAAGCTCGGCCATCGCCGCTTCGACCCGCGCCCGCAGCTCGGCGCTGACATAGGGGTGGCCGTTCATCACCCGGCTGACCGTTTTCACCGCCACGCCCGCACGGGCGGCAACATCGCGGATATTGGCGCGGCTCATGCAGCGATACTCGCAAACAGGGGCGCAAACGTGCTGTCCGGGCGGTAGAATACCGCCGGCTGGCCGATGGGGGCGGCAACCTCGTGCCAGCCGGGCGCGAAATCCGCCCCGCTCCACAGATGCCGCCACGTTCCCTCGCCCGGCAGATAGGCCCGGCGCGCAGCTGCGCCTTCCGTAATCACGGGAGCCACCATCATGTCCGCGCCATAGAGGAATTGGTCCTGAATGGTGAAGGTCTGCGCGTCTTCGGGATAGTGCAGGAACAGGGCGCGCTGGGCCGGAAGCCCGGTGGCTTGCGCCTCGGCAACAAGGTGCCGCACATAGGGCGCAAGGGCAGCGTGGATGCGGCTCCAGCGCACGAAGCCCTCGATCAGTTCGGCGCTGGAATCGATCTGGAGATTGTCGTCCGGGCGGTTGCCTTCGTGGGTGCGAAACACCGGGCTGAACGCGCCCAGTTCATACCACCTGAGGATCAGTTCTGCGGTCCGCACATTGCCGAACAGGCTGGTGTAACCGCCCACGTCCGAATGGCTGAAGGCATTGCCGACAAGGCCGGATGACAGCGCGGCGGTGATGACCGTGCCGATGCCGTCATGGCGCGAGAAGTCCACCGACTGGTCCCCTGCCCACAGCAGGGGGCAATGGGCCTGCACGCCGGTGTGCCCTGCGCGCATGAACCACAGCACATCGCCGGTCCGCCCGCGTGAGGCGACAGCGCGGGCGTTGACCTCGGCCCAGCGCACCGGCCAGCGGTTGTGTTCCTGCATCGGATCGCCATCGTGAAGGCGCAGGTCCGTGGGCAGATATTCGCCGAAATCCGCCATCCAGCCATCGAGCCCCACACCCAGCATCCGCTTGCCGATCACCTCCTCGGCAAACCATGCGGCGGCGGCCGGGTTGGTGAAATCGACCACCCCGGCGTAAAACTCCCCGAAATCGACGGCATAGGGCTCGTCGCTGCCGAGGCACCTGGCGAAATAGCCCTTGGCCGCCGCTTCGGGGTAAAGCGGGCCATCGACCGCGAGATAGGGGTTCACATAGCCGAGGAAACGGATGCCGCGTGCCTTGAGCGCGGCGATGCGGGCAGGAAGATCGGGATAGCGGGCGGCGTTCCACTGCCAGTCCCAGAACAGGCGGCGCCCGAAGCTGGTTTCGCGGATGCCGACCCAGTCCTCGCACCACAGGCCGCTGATGGCGGCGCCCGCCTCGATCAGCTTCTCCAGCCGCTCAAAGCTGGCCTCGCCCTGCTTCAGCCCGGCAATCGCCCCGCCGATTGCCCATTCGGGCAACCCCGTGCGCGGGCCGAAACGGGCGGCGAGTTGCCGGGTGAGTTCGGCAGGGATGCCTTCGAACAGGTCGATGGTGACCTCGCCCGACCACACATGAACGCGCAAGCTGCCCGGCGTGCGCGCGTCCAGTTCGACATATTCGGCATTGGCAAGGCTGATCGCCCAGCCGCCCGAACACAGCACGGTGGGTTCGGGGTAATTGGTGGTCCAGTAATCCCCGCCCGCAAAGCTGCCATCGGCGCTGGCAGAATCGGTCAGCGGCGTTCCCGGTTCGCGGCCCACGCCGGGCTCGCTGGTCCAGACGGGGAAGTTGCGGCCATTGAGCGCAAGATAGCTCATCTGCTCGCCCCCGCCCCACAGCACATCATCAGCATCGAGCGCGAAGGCGATGGTGATGCGGTCATGCGGCGCATCGGCGGCAAGGGTCAGCCGCGCACCATCGAGCGAGATGGCAATTGCAGCGCTGCCATCCGCGCTGGCGAGGCGTGCCGCACCGGCCGGATTCACTTCTGCCAGCAATAGTGGCGATGCTGCCACAGCATCATCGCAAAGGCGGAAATTGCCGCGCACCATGGTGACTTGCGGCGCGCCGGAAGCGATGGAAATCGCGAGAGAATCCGGGGCATGGCGCAGGATCGTGCGGCCTGCCAGCCGCAACGTCAGCGCCCCCTCATTCTGCTCCAGCTGCACCATGCCAGCCCCGCACCTCTCCCCCGGACTGTCCCTCTGTCCGGTCTGACACCGCTTGACATACCGGGACGAAAAGCGCAACCCGACACCCGAAAGATCGACTGCAGGTGCGCAGATCACACCCTGCCGCATACAAGAATCGATCATGTCCAGAGGGGAGAACAACACAATGTCCGCCACCACCCGTATTGCGCTCAAGACGCTGGCCCTGTCGGCCAGTGCGCTGGCGTTTGCCCACACCGCCCCGGCCTTCGCGCAGGTCGAAGAAATCATCGTAACCGCCCAGAAGGTCGAGGAAAACGTCCAGGACGTGCCGATCGCGATCACGGCGGTTTCGGGTGATCGCCTGCAGCAGGCCGGCGTCATCAGCCTTGAAAACATCTCGACCGTCGTGCCCTCGGTGACCTTCCGCAAGGGCACCACCAGCGCCAACAGCGCGATCGTGATGCGCGGCGTCGGCACGATCAGCTTCTCGGTCGCGGCGGAACCGTCTGTGTCCACCGTTGTCGATGGCGTGGTGCTGAGCCGTTCGGGTCAGGCCTTCATGGACCTTGTCGATCTCCAGCGATTGGAAGTGCTGCGCGGCCCGCAGGGCACGCTGTTCGGCCGCAACGCGAGCGCGGGCCTTGTCAACATCGTCTCCAAGGGCGGCACCGATGATTTCCAGGCCGAAGTCAACGCCGACTGGTTCGAGGGTGAGGAATACCGCCTGCGCGCCGCGATTTCCGGGCCGCTGGCGGAAAACCTCAGCGCCCGCCTGACCGGTTTCTATGGCACCTTCGATGGCAACATCACCAACATCTTTGGCGGCCGCAACAATCAGGTCAACGGCTACGAACGCTACGGCGTGCGCGGCATTATGGACTATGATGATGGCGCCAACACCGTCCGCCTGATCGCGGATTACTACAAGGCCGATGATGATTGCTGCGTCGATGTGACCGGCGCCAGCCGCGGCGCGGTGCAGGATGCGCTGCTGGCCCTGCCGGGCGGCGTTGCGCTGGGTGAGAACCAGCGGTTCATCAACAACAACCTCGTCACCGCCACGCAGGACGAACAGTGGAGCCTGACCGGCACCGGCGATTTCGAGATCACCGATACCCACACCCTCAGCGTCGTTCTGGGCTATCGCAACTGGTTCAACCGCGAACTGCGCGAAGGCGATTTCCTGCCGCGCGCAATCGTTGGCGCGGGCCAGCTGCACGATGATGGCGTGGTGCGCACCGAACAGGTTTCGGCCGAAGTGCGCCTTGCCTCGGACCCGACCAAGGCGTTCTTCTATCAGGTCGGCGCCTTTGCCTGGCAATCGGACAACACGCAGGACTTCACCCGCCGCAACATCACCTGCAACACCTCGACGCTGGCGGCGCTGCCGGGCGGGGCTGTGCCGTGCAACACCTCCGACACCGTCAACACGCTGTTCCCCTTTGCCACCTCGCGCAGCGAAGTGCGTTCGGTGAACTATGCGCTGTTCGGTCAGGCGACCTATCAGTTCACCGAGCAGCTCTCGCTGACCGGCGGCCTGCGTTACACGTGGGATGATCTTGAGTTCATGCACCGCCGCGCGCCGGCCGTGAACGCCACCAACGGCCTTCCTGCCACGGGCCCCGGCACCAACGGGAACCCGGCTGGCGGCACGCTTGCCAGCGGCGGCAACGGCACCAATGTGAGCCGCGGGCAGACCAGCAACGGCAATCTTTCGGGCCGCGCTGCGATCCAGTTCAAGCCTTCGGACGACGTGATGCTCTACGGGTCCTACACCCGTGGCTACAAGGGCCCGGCCTTCAACGTGTTCTTCAACCACACCGCGCCCAACAATGCGGTGCCGATCGATGAAGAACTGTCCGACAGCTTCGAAATCGGCGTGAAGTCGCAGTTCCTCGATAACCGCGTGCAGCTCAACGTGGCGGCCTTCACGGTCGAGTATGATGGGTTCCAGGCGAACAACTTCATCGTGGTGAACGGCGCGACGATCTCGAACCTGACCAATGCGGGCACGGTGAAAAGCGAAGGCTTTGAAGCCGATCTGGTGGTCAACCCGGCAGATGGCCTCAACCTGCGCGCCAGCGCCGCCTATGCCGATGCGCGGGTGAAGGAATTCAACCCCAACCCCACCACCAATGCCCCCGATGCGCGCAATGGCACCGTGCTGCCGCTGGCGCCGCGCTTCGTCTACACCATCGGCGGTGACTACACCAAGGAACTGGGCGGGGGGACGCTGTACCCCAACACCCCTTACCGCCACACCAGCACGCAGTATTCGGACCCTGGGCAGGCCGCTTCGACCCGGATCGACCCATATGGCATCTGGAACGCGTCGGTCGGCTTCTCGGACCCGGACGACAAGTACCGCGTGACCCTGCACGCCCGCAACATCGCGGACGAAAGCTACGTGCTGCTCAACATCGAAAACGGCCGCCGCCTGCAGATCCCGCGCGATGC
>JAGKSZ010000291.1 GCA_018991295.1 Porphyrobacter sp.
GCCTGTGGACCACGCCCGAAAACCAGCCCGGCACCGCCATCACGCTCAAGCGGTTTGCCGGGAACGGCGGCCTCGGCTTTTCGGGCACGCTGGAGGGCAAACCGCTCACCGCCACGCTCACGCCGGGCACCTGCAGCGACGGGATGAGCGACAGGGCTTTCCCCTTTGTTGCCACTATCGCTTTGGGCGGTGAGACATTCGAGGGCTGCGGCTATACAGACAGGCAGCCATTCACCGGCCCCGAAGCCCCCTAAGCGGGCAGGCGGCCGGGCAAGGGGAGGACACGTATGACCATCACCGGAGGCTGCCTGTGCGGCGCGGTGCGTTACACCTGCGATGCCGAGCCGCTATTGTGCGTCACCTGCCATTGCAAGAACTGCCAGCGGCAGGCCGGAAGCGCGCTATCGGTCATTATCGGTGTGCCGGAAGCGGCGGTGGCCTTTGAAGGCACGCTCAAGACCTATGATGACACCGGAGACAGCGGCGCGACGGTGCGGCGCCAGTTCTGTCCGGAATGCGGATCGCCGGTCTTCACCCGCGTGGAAAGTCCGCCGGGGATGATGTTCATCAAGGCCGGAACGCTGGACGATACCAGCATCCTGACGCCCTCGATCCACTGCTATGCCAAAAGCAAGCAGGACTGGGTCGATCTGGGCGATATCCCTGCCTTCGAAACCGTGCCCGAGGGGCTCTAGAACAACCCCGGCATTTCGTGCTGGGCAGGGGCCGGGCGGCGCGGCTGGAGCGGTTCGCGTTCGGGCAGGTTCAGGCCCTGCCTTTCGGCCTGTCCCTGTTCGGTTCCCCCGGCGATGGTCCCGCCGCCCGCCGTGCCGCTGATCGGCGTGCAGGCCCGCCCGGCAAGGAAATCGAGCGCGGCTGCAATCGATGCCTCACGCGGATCGCCCAGCGGGCGGAAGATATCATCGCCCGCCCGGCAGGTGTTGGGCATCACGCTGGCAAGGCCGGTGTAATATTCGCCCTGATCATTGGCGTTGACAGTGCGGAAGGTGACCGGGCGGATGCGCAGATCGCAGGCGGCCAGATCAAAGCCGAACTGGCCCACCGGCTTGCCGAAGGAATTGGCCCCCACCAGCGCAAGGTTGTTGCCGACATAGGGGATCAGCGAATTGGCCACCAGCTCGCTGGCCGAAGCGCTGGAGCCGGTGGTGATCACCGCCACCTTGGTGGGGGCGATGGCATTGGGTTCCGGCGCGGGCGGGAAGCGGGGATCGGGCACGCCGAACAGGCGGGTGGAATTCTCCGCAGACTTGGAGGCGCGCAGCACCTCGCGGCTCCACACCTGCCCGGTGCGGCCCTGTCCCATCAGATCACCAAAAGTATCGGCCACCGCCACCAGCCCGCCGCCATTGTAGCGCAGATCGATGATCAGTTCGGTCACGCCCTGCGCCGACAATTGTGCAAAGGCGCTGCGCAGCTGGTTGGCCGCATCCGAGATGATGAAGGTGCGCAGGTTGATATAGCCGATCCGCCTCGCCCCTTCGGTCAGGATCAGCGCGCCATAACGGTCCGAGATCGGATCGAGCGCAAAGTCGGTCTTGGTGATCGAACGTTCCAGCACCGTCCCGTCCGGCTGGGTAAAGCGCAGCACCCGCGCAAGGCCCGCAGTCGATGGGCCAAGCGCATTGACCACGGCCTGGGTGCCCCCGCTGGCAAACAGGCTGGAAACGCTCTGGAGATTGGCGGAGGTGGTGCCGATCGCGGTGATTTCCGAACCCCGGTCGAGCCCTGCGGCCAGCCCGCTGGCGCCTTCAAAGGCCTCGGTCACGAACAGGCGGCGATTGGTGGTGTCATAGGCGAGCCGGATACCGAAACCTGCCGATGAACCTGAATTGATCAGCGCGTTCTCCTCTGCGATCGAGGTCGCAAAGGTGAAGAAGCGGTCCCGGTTGGCCGCGCGCGCCGGGGCGACGCGGG
>JAGKSZ010000292.1 GCA_018991295.1 Porphyrobacter sp.
CTGGGCACGGCGCAGACGCTGGCGCGCGGCGGCTTTGCGTTGACCAGCCCGGCCTTCGCCACAGGTGAGGCGCTGGACGCGAGCTTCACCGCCGAAGAAGAAGATGCAGTCGCCCCGCCGCTGGAATGGAGCGCGCCGCCGCCCGGTTCGGCTGAACTGGTGCTGGTGGTGGAAGACGCCTCCTCCCCGGCCAGCGCCGATCCGGCCTGCCACTGGCTGGTCTGGGGCCTTGCCGGTCAGCGCGGCAAGCTGCTGGAAGGCGAAGTGCCGCCGCGCACCGGCAAGAACGCTGTCGGCAATTCCGAATGGCTGCTGCCCGCCCCGCCCGAGGGTGAGACGCGCCACTACCTGTTTCAACTTTTCGCAACCGAACTGCCGCTGGTGCTGATGCCCGGCGCGGGACGGGCGGAACTGCTCGCATCGCTGCAAGGGTCGGTCACGGCCTGCGCAGTGCTCCACGCCACCTTCACCGGCGGGGGGGATGATGATGCGGACTGGGAAGACGACGATTTCTGATCAACCTGCCACGAACATAAGGGAGTTGAAGATGGCTGGAACGACCAACGCACTGCAGAAGCCGGTGACCCTTTCGGGCGATCTCGAAGCGGTGATCGGCAAGGGCCCGATGACCCGCGCCGAAGTGACCTCGAAGGTGTGGGAATACATCAAGGCCCATGGCCTTCAGGACACCAAGGACAAGCGTCAGATCAATCCCGATGCCAAACTCGGCGCGGTGATCGGCAAGGACCAGATCTCGATGTTCAAGATGACTGCTGCGGTGTCGAAGCACCTCAGCTAAGCCCGCAGGCCGCCGGTTTGGCGGCCTTTGGCAAACACATCAGCGGCGCGCGATCCGATAGGGTCCGCGCCGCTTTTGCATTGCCGCACCCTTCCACGACAGGGCGATGGTGCCTGTTGCCAGCAGCGCATCGGCTGCGGCGTGGACCGCGTCCATCTGCGTGCGCCAATCGCCTTGCAGCCCGGCGAGACGGCGCGCAGCCTCGCTCGGGCAGATCGTCGCGCCCTCGCTGCGTTCGGCCAGCAGGGCGAGGATCGCGGCCTCGGGCGTCACGCGGTGCGGCGCCGCAGGGGCAGACACTCACCCACCCACAGGGCAAGCCAGGTGATCACCGGCTGCGCGATCATGCGCGGCACGTGATAGGCAAGGCCAAGCCCGCCATTCTCGCGCGCCATGTCAATCGCGAAGTGATTGATGTTGGCAGGCCACACGCACAGCGCATAGGCCGCCAGCCCCCATCCCGCCGCCTGACGCAGGGCTTTTGAAAAGGGCTGCACCAGCCCGATTGCGCCGAGGATCTCCGCCACGCCTGTCCACAGCACCACGGCCTCTGGCGCGGGCACCCATGCGGGCATGATGGTAAGGAACGGGGCGGGGCGGACGAGGTGGATCACCCCGGCCGCAAAATAGAACAGCGCCAGCACCCAGCGCAGGATGCTGCGCGTCATGCCCCCGGCTCCCAGCCCGGCGGGGCGAGGCGGAACCCGGCAAAATCGAACCCCGGCACCACCACGCAGGACACGAGAGAATAGCCGTGCACGGCTGAGCCATAAGGCCGCGCCGCCTGCCATTCACCCGGCGCCACAAGGCCCTGAAGCGCCTGCCCGGCTGCCACATCGCTGCCCAGGATGACTGAGCGCGCCGGGCCCTCGTCGCTTGCGGACAGCCGCAGCTCGACCGGATCGCCCGCCTGCCACAGCCATAGTTCTGCGGCATCGACCGTGTGCCAGTGCGAGGCCTCTCCGGCGCGCAGCAGGAAGATGATCGCGGTGCCGCTCGCACGGCCATCGGCCCCCGGCTCCCCGCGCCACGTTTCCTTGTACCACCCGCCTTCGGGGTGCGCTGAAAGGCCCAATTGTTCGATCAGTGCTGCCGCGCTATCCATGGGGTTATTCCTTGCCCTGCCCCCAAGTCGGGGGTGCGGGCGCTCTAGCTTCGGGAGCTTCCCTCATGCAACTGTTTGCCTCTTCGCGCCTTGCTCTGGCCGCTGCGCTGCTGGCGCTGTCCGGGCCGCTTGCGGCGCAGAAGGCCCCGGTGATCGATGATGCCGCCGCTGCCGCCACCGCCAATGCCGCGCTTGAGGCCGCCCCGGTGTTCGACGGGCATAATGACGTGCCCAACCAGCTGCGCGCCCGGGTCGCCAATCAGATCAACGCCTTCGATTTCGAAGACACCGCCCACACCGGCCATGCGCACCCCCAGGGCGCGGTGATGCAGACCGATCTGGTGCGGCTGCGGCAGGG
>JAGKSZ010000058.1 GCA_018991295.1 Porphyrobacter sp.
GGGCCCATGACCCTTCCGAACCTCGCACGCGGCGGAAGTTCGGAGAATGTCTCCGCCAATATCGCCGGCGGCGATGCATTTGGTGGCAGCCGTTCGGTCCGCGTGGTCAACACCGGCACGCTCACCATTGAAACCGACGGCGGCGGCGATGCGAGTGCGCAGGGCGGCGATGGATCGGGCACGGGCAATGGCGGGGCGGCAAATGCCGGTGCGATCCTGTTCGAGGTCATCAATGCGACAGCCAATCTGCGCGGCCGCTTTGCCCTTGCCAATAATGCGATCGGCGGCAGAGGCCAGCGCGGGGGCAATGCAGGTGGCGGTTCGATCACCGCCATCGCCACGAATGCACAGATCAATCTTGCCGCAGGCGTTGGCGGGCCGGGCGTGCTCGCACTTGACAGCACCATGACCGGCGGGGCCGGGCTTGAGGTGGGCGGCGCAGCGCAGGGCAGCGCCGTCAATGTCACGCTGACGGGCGCGCAGATCGGCGGCGGCGGACTGTCGATCGATCACAATGCCTTCGGCGGCGCGAGCACGGCAGCATCGGGGATCGGCGGGAATGCGACCGGCGCCGAGATTGTGCTGACGGCGACCAATTCGACCCTCGCGCTGGAGGGCAGCGTGCTCATCAATGCCAGTGCCACGGGCGGTGCTGGGGGGCTGGTGGACGGCACCGGCGGCTCGGGCGAAGCGCGCCCTGTCGATGTCGCGCTGATCGATACGACACTCACCATTGCGCCGCCTGCCAACAGCGGCTTTGCACGGCTTGCGGTGCGCGCCGATGCGGGCGGGGGGCAGGGCCGCAGGCTCGGCAATGCTGCAGCCGGACGCGCTTCGCTCGCGCTGACCCGATCGGTGGTCAACCCCGGCCTTCTGCTGGTCAGCGCACAAGGTTCATCGCTCGGCTCGGGCGGGCAGATTGGCGGCACGGCAACAGGCGGGCAAGCGCGGATCGCGCTGGGCGATGCGAGCACCCTCAATGCGGCCGAAATCACCCTCACCGGAAGCGCGATCACCACTTTCGGCGGCAGTGCGCGCGGCGGCACGGCAGCGTTGCAGCTGGCGGCGGG
Organism: Porphyrobacter sp.; assembly: GCA_018991295.1. Taxonomy (GTDB): domain Bacteria; phylum Pseudomonadota; class Alphaproteobacteria; order Sphingomonadales; family Sphingomonadaceae; genus Erythrobacter. The sequence continues at coordinate 1,071 of JAGKSZ010000058.1, forward strand.
TAATCCCTCCAGCCTCACCGCCGACAAATTGTTCATGCTGGCCGATGCAACCGGCGCCAATTCCGGGGTTTCACCCAATAACGCCGGACAGTTTTTCCTCACCGTCAATGGCGGCAATCTCAATGTCGGGGAGCTGATCGCCACTTCGCGCGGCGATGCGGTCGATAGTGATGCGCCGGCATCGCAGCTTGTTGCCGATGGTGGCAACATCAACGTCACCGGCGCGCTGACCGCCTTTGCGTTTGGCAATCTCCTGCTGCGCACTGGCAGCGGCGGGATTATCGGCAGCGCCCCAGTCCCCGCGAGCACCACCGCGATCCAGCTTGATGCGGTGGGAACGGTTGAGATCATCGGTGACGGCAGCAGCGGCGGGATCGGCGGGCAATCGATTGATATCACCGCGGGCCGCTCGATCCTGATCGGTGGCAATCTGTCGAGCTTCAGCGGGCCGATCACGCTCACCGCCAATCGCGGCGGAGCGCCGACGCTGAACCCGCCGCCAGCCTCGGTCATCAGAATGTCGCCCGGCACGCGCATTGATGCCGGCACCGGAACTGTCAGGCTGCGCCTGCTGGACGGCGGCGGCGATCCGCAATTTGCAGCCGGGGCGATCTCGCTGGCGAACATCGCCGCGCAGACCATCGATGTGCGCCATTTCGGCACTGGCGCAGCCAGCAATATCGAAGTGCTGGCGGGCGCCGTGCTGTCCGCCTCGGGCCCCGGGCGAGCGATTGATCTTGCCGCGCTCGGCGGCGAGGTGATCAATCTTGCGGGCGATGCGGGCCTCGTGCTCACCGGCGGCGGGCATTACGCGATCTTTGCGGCCACCCCCACGGGCTCGCAGATCGGCAGCTTTGCCAATTATCTGCGGCGTTACAATGTCGCGAATGCAGCAGCCTATGACCAGCTCGATCCGGGCGGCAATTTCGCCGCCTTCCGGATCGCACCAGTGCTGACCGTGACCGCCAATGATGCCTCGCGCTTCTATGGCAGCGCCAATCCTGCCTTTACGGCCAGTTTTGCCGGGTTCCTGCCGGGCGACGGGGTGGGCGATATCTCTGGTGCAGCCCAGCTGACGACACTGGCAGGGCTTACCTCCGGGATCGGCACCTTTGCCATTGACGCAAGCCTTGGGTCATTGCTGAGCGCACAGGGATACCAGTTCGTCTTCGCGCCCGGCATCCTCAGCATCACCCCGCGCCCGATCACGGTCACCGCGAACAATGCCACCCGGATTTACGGCAACGCCAATCCCTCGCTGACCTTTGTGGTGGGCGGGCAGGGTCTGGTGAACGGCGATCAGCTGACCGGCGCGCTGGCGACTGCGGCAGGGCTGGCGACCGGCATCGGCAATGTTGCGATCACGCAGGGCACGCTGGCGGCGAGCGCCAATTATGCGCTGACCTTCGCGCCCGGCATCCTCAGCATCACTGCGCGCCCGCTGACCCTGACTGCCGACGACCTGTCCAAGCTGCTTGGTCTGCCCGATCCGCCATTGACCGTGACCATCTCCGGCGATGGACTTGTCAACGGCGATCAGCTCAGCGGCGCCCTTGTGCGCGATCCGGGCGAGAGGATCGGGCAGTTTGCGATCCGCCGGGGGACCCTTGGTGCGGGCGACAATTACGCTGTTACCTTCATCGGCGGCACCTTCACCATCGACGCCCCGCCGGCCCCGCCCGAAATCACCAACCCGACCTTGTTCGACTATCTGATTGCCCCGATCGACACCCGGCCTTCGCCGCGCAACGAGGATGATGAACGCTTCGGCATCGATTTCCCGGATCAGCCCGAGGCTCCGCTGATCGTGGAGGACCCGCTGCTTGATGATCCGGTGACGAGCGGCGGCGATGCCTCGATTTATGGCGGCGGGGCCAAACCCCCGGCGGGAGACAAGTGAGATGAGCCGGCACAGCTTCCCGCTCCGCACGATCATCGCTTCGGCCGCGCTTGCCGGGCTGGCCGCAGGCGCCCTGATCGCAAGTCCCGGTGCGGCGCGCGACACCACGCCGACCAGCCTTGCCTTGCGCGATACCTTCCCGATCGGGTCGAACGGGCTGTGCGAGGCGCAGATCCTCCCGCCAGATCCCGGCGCTGGCCTGTTCGATCGGCGCTATGCGGTGATTTGCCGTGATGCCGCAGCACCTGTGGGTACCTTGTGGGTGGTCAAGAACAAGGCTGGCCTCGCGAGCGGCCCGGCACAATTTCTGGGCGAGGGCCACGGCTGTATGGGCGATGCTGCCGCTGCGCCTGCCGCATTGCCTGGCCTTGCCGCGGTCGAGCGGCTGGTTTGCAGGCGTCAGGGCTCAATCCTTGCCACCGATCTGCTGATCGCTGAGCGCGCGGGCCGGACTTATGCCGCCGCTGGCCTTGCCGCCTACACCAAGGCGCTTGAGCTTGGTCTGGCCTCGCTTGCCAGCAATGCCGTGGTGCCCGGCACAGTCGAAATCCCGCTGACCAGCACCACCGATGCCGCCGCCTTCGCCCGCCAGCAGGCCGAAGCGATCGCCGCTGATCAGGCGTTGGCCGAAGCCTACCGCCGCTCAAACGCCGGCAATTTTGCCGAAGCAGCCGAATTCTTCGCCGTTTCGGCAGCCGCGCTTGCCGGGCCGGGCGCCGCCGAGGCGCAACTCAACGCGGCGCTCCAGCAGTCCAATCTCGGCAATTTTGCCGAAAGCCGCCGCCTGTTCGCGCTGGTCCGCCCCGCAGGCGGGAGCAGCCCGGTGCTGGCCCGGCTGCTGCGCAACTACGAGGCGATGGATGCGCTTAACCAGCGCCAGCCGGGACGCGCACTGGCGTTGCTCGATGCGGCGCTGGCCAGCGAGTTCGGCCTTGAGCAGGCAGCGCGTGAACTTACGATCGGCCCTGCTCTTGCCGGGCAGCTGGCAAGCGAGAGCGGGCGGATCACGGCCGAATATTCGCTGAGCTTGACCCCTCTTGAACGCGCCCGGCTGCTCGATGGGCAGCACGCCTATCTCAAGGCCACCGCGCTGCGCCAGGTGGGACGAACCGCAGAGGCCCCGGCGCTGCTCGCGGCGGCCGAACGCGCCTTTGCCGATGTGCGCGAGGGCCGTGTGGTATCGGTCGCGTGGTTGCGTGCGCAGGTTCTGGGTGAGCTGGCCGAAGTCGCCGAGCGGGTAGGGCGCTCCGCCGAAGCCGAGGCGCTGCACCGCGATGGCATCGCCCTGCTTGAGGCGACCTATCCCGGCTCGCCTGCGCTTGGCAGCGCGCGTGCGCAGCTGGCCGGGCTTTATTCCCGATCTGGCAAGCGCGAGGCAGCGCTGGAGATTTACCGCAGCGTTGTTGCCGATGCACAGGGCCGGGCGCTGCCTTCGCTGCGCGGGGTGATGACCCCCTACTTCGCGCTGCTGACCGATGGCACGGCAACTGACAGCGTGGGTGCTGCCGCCGATCTTTTCGCCGCCGCCCAGCTGCTCCAGCGGCCCGGACTTGCCCAGACACAGGCGGCCCTGGCCCGCGAACTGTCCGAAGGCACGGATGAAGCCGCCCAGCTGTTCCGCACCGCCACCAATCTGGGGCGCGCAATCGAGCAGTTGCGCATCGGCCTTCTGGAACTCGAAAGCCTGCCCGAGGCTGCCACCCGGCAGGCCGCCCAGATCAAAGAGCGCCGTGAACGGCTGGCCCAATTGCAGCAGCAACAGGCTGAAGTGCTGACCCGGCTGGCTGCCTATCCTCGCTACCGTGCCGTCTCCGACAGCGCGATCACGCTCGCTGAATTGCAGGCGATCCTCGCGCCGGGCGAGGCCTATGTGAAACTGGTGACGCTCGATCGCGATGCTTACGTGATCTATGCAAGGGCCGATGCGGCACGGGTGTGGCGGGCCGATGCGACGCCACGGCAGCTCGATCAGCTGGTCAGCGCCATCCGCGAAAGCATCGCCGTGGTCGAAGGTGGGCAGGTGTTGACCTATCCATTCGACATGCTCCGCGCGCGGGAACTTTATGTGCGCCTGTTCGCACCGGTTGCCGATGAACTGCCGCGCGTGAGCCATCTGATCTTCGAGCCCGATGGCGCGCTTCTCAAATTGCCGGTCAACCTGCTGGTCACCGATGATGCCAGCGTTGCCGCCTATCAGGCGCGCATGAAGCAGCAGGACGCCGACGAATATGACTTCCGCGGCACCCGCTGGCTTGGCCGCGAAACGCAGGTGAGCACTTCGGTTGCCGCCTCGGCCTTCCGCGATGTGCGCCGCAGCCGTCCTTCGAATGGGAAGCGCGCCTATCTGGGCCTTGGCGAGAATGCTCCGATCGGGTCGGCCACAGCCGGCGCAGCGCGCACCCGGGCGGCGCGAGAGGCGGGCGACAAATGCGGGTGGTCGCCCAATATCTGGGCCAATCCGATCAAGGCCGACGAAATGCGCAGGGCAGCCGCCCGGCTGGGCGCAACATCGACGGGGCTGACCGGCACGGGCTTTACCGACAGCGCCATCGCCGGCCTGCCCGATCTGGCCGAATACCGCATCCTTCACTTTGCCACCCACGGGCTTGTCACCGCGCCGCAGCCCGAATGTCCGCCGCGCCCGGCGCTGCTGACCAGTTTCGATGCCAGCGATGCCTCTGACGGCCTGCTCAGCTTTGGCGAGATCTTCGGCCTCAGGATCGATGCTGATCTGGTCATTCTTTCGGCCTGCGATACCGCTGGCAGCGCGACCATCGGTGCGACCCGCGAGGCAGGGGTGACGAGCGGCGGCGATTTTGCGCTTGATGGGCTGGTGCGCGCCTTTGTCGGTGCGGGCGGGCGCACGGTATTGGCAAGCCACTGGCCGGTGCCAGACGATTTCAACGCCACCGGACGGCTGATCGAAGGCCTGTTTGCCGCAGGGGAGCCGCGCGCGACCGCCGATGCGCTCAGGACCTCGCAGGCTACGCTGATGGACCAAGCGGAAACCTCGCACCCCTTCTACTGGTCAGCCTTTGCCGTGGTCGGCGACGGGGCGGCGGGCCTGGTGCGCTGAGGCATCACCGTTGCGATGACCGACACCTCCGCCCGACCTGCCCCGCGCTTCGCCTGGCTGGCGCGCGGCTGGCGCAACGTGCGCGAGGCGGGCAATGTGCAGCTGGGCCTGACACTGATGCTGGCCTGCGTGGCGCTGCTGATTGCGCGCTACAGCTGGGTGCTGCCGGGCGGTGACGTGCCGACGCCGCTGACCGGCGAGGCAGAGCGCGCATTGTATGATTTGCGCGCCTTTTATGCCGCCGATCTGGTCGAGGAAGACAAGCGGGTGGTGCTGGTGGTCTATACCGATCAGACCCTGATTGCCGCGCGCAAGCGTTCCCCGCTCGATCGGGGGTTGCTGGCCAAGGCCTTGCGCACGCTCGACAGCTTTGAACCCAGGGCGATCGGGATCGACATCCTGTTCGATCAGCCACAGGACGAGGATGATGAACTCGTCGCCACGCTGCGGGGCATGAAGACGCCGGTTGCGGTTGCCTATGCCGCCAAGGCGACCAACCCTGACGATATCGAATGGGAACAGCAGCAATATCTCGAAGAATTCATGGCGCGGCTCGAAGGCAGCAAGGCCAAGCCAGCCAGTATCCGGCTCGACAACACCTTTGGCGCAACCCGCCTGTGGCCCGATATCCGCCCCGGCCTGCCGCCGCTGCTCGGGCGTGCAATGCTGGCCGATGCAGGCGAGCCGGCCAGCGCCTTTGCCAACTACGAAGGCCCAATTGATTACCGGCGCCCCAGATTTGAAGAATCGGTGCTGTTCCCTCCGGCCCAGATCGACCTTTTCGCCGATCCCGATCCGGAAATCCTGCCCTTTCTCAAGGCGCAATATGCCGGGAAATATATCCTGATCGGCGGCGATATCGTCGATTATGATCGGGTGGAGACGACCTTCACCTCGATCAACGGCGAAGTGCCGCCGGGTATTTCGGTCCATGCCGAAATCATCGCCCAGATTCTCGATAACCGCGTTCTCACGCCGATCCCGACTTGGGTGTTCTGGGTGATGGCGGTGCTTGCGATACTGGCAGGGGTTGTCACGGCGCTGCTCGAATGGCCTGCGCGGCGGCTGGCGCTGCTTGGCGTGGCACAGCTGGTG
>JAGKSZ010000059.1 GCA_018991295.1 Porphyrobacter sp.
GCGCCGTGGCGGGCGCCGTTGCCGAAGGGGGGGTTGGGCGATGCCCTTCGATTTCCTCATCGTTTCTGCGATGGGCGTGCTGGTGGCGGGCGGAATCTACCTTGCCCTGCGCGCCCGGCCCTTTCAGGTGGTGTTGGGGCTGACGCTGATCTTTTATGCTGTAACCCTGTTCCTGTTTCCCAGCGGCAGGCTGATGTTGGAGCGCCCGCCGATCTGGGACAAGACGATCAGCGAATACTCCGATCCCCTGCCGCAGGCGCTGGTGCTGACCGCGATCGTCATCACCTTCGGCATGACCGCCTTTGTGGTGATCCTTGCGCTGCGCAGCTTCCTTGAAACCGGCAGCGATCATGTCGATGGCGACAAGGGGCCCTGCGATGCGCAGGATGGGCTGGCCGATGGCGGTGCAGGGGACGACAAGCCGTGAACCTTGCCGATCACCTGCCGATCCTGCCGGTTGCCCTTCCCACCCTTGCCGCGCCGGCGGCGCTGCTGCTGATGCGGCGGCGGCGCGGGCTGGCGGTGGGCATCGCCTTTGCCGCGAGCCTGTTGCAGCTGGCAGCGGCGCTGGCCTTGCTGGGGCAGGTGTCGGGCGGGACGATCCTGGCCTATGCCCTTGGCGATTGGCTCGCGCCTTTCGGGATCGTGCTGGTGGCAGATCGCCTTGCCGCGCTGATGCTGGTGCTGACCGCGTGCCTTGCGCTGATCGCGCTGCTCCATGCGGTGCTGACCCGATCGGACCGCAAGGGCTGGCATTTCCACCCGCTGTTCCAGTTTCAGCTGATGGGCCTCAATGGCGCGTTCCTGACCGGGGATCTGTTCAACCTGTTCGTGTTCTTCGAGGTGCTGCTGATCGCCTCCTATGGGCTGATGCTGCACGGGCAGGGCGCGGCGCGGCTGAAGGCGGGGGTGCAATATGTGGTGGTGAACCTTGTCGGTTCCGCCCTGTTCCTGATTGCGCTGGGGATCCTTTATGCGCTGACCGGCACGCTCAACATGGCGGATATGGGCCTCAGGGTGGCCGAGGTCGCCCCGGCCGATCAGGGCCTGCTGCGGATTGCGGCCTTGCTGCTTGCAAGCGTATTTGCCCTGAAGGCGGCGTTGGTGCCGCTCCACCTGTGGCTGGTGCGGACCTATGCGGTCTCCACCCCGGCGGTGGCGGCGCTGTTTGCGATCATGACCAAGGTCGGCGTCTATTCGCTGATCCGGGTGGTGCCGCAGGTGTTCGGCGCGGATGCGGGCGCGGCGGCGTGGCTGGGTGCGGGGAGCGGGGCCGAATGGCTGTGGCTCGCCGCGCTGGCCGGGGCCTGTATCGGCTTTGCCGGGGTCTTCACCGCGCGCAGCATGGCCGAACAGGCCGCCTATAGCGTGATCGGATCGACCGGCACCTTGATGATCGCAGTGGCCGGGTGGAGCGCCGAGACGCTTGGTGCCGCGCTTTATTACCTCGTCCATTCGACCCTTGCCGGGGCGGCGCTGTTTCTGGTGGCCGATGTGGCGGCGCGGCGGCGCGGCTCCTATGGCGATGCGGCAAGCCCCGGCCCTGCCTTTGCCGGGCGGGGCGCAGCTGCAATCCTGTTCATGGCCGCTGCCATCGCTGCTGCGGGCCTGCCGCCGCTGTCGGGCTTCATCGGCAAGCTGCTGATCCTGAAGAGCGTCACCACGCAGCCCGGCTGGGGCTGGGCGTGGGGCGTGATCCTTGCCACGACCCTGTTCGGCGTGATCGGCTTTGCGCGGGTGGGCAGTGCGGTGTTCTGGAAGGAGACCGAGGGGGCCGAGGCCCCGCCGACCCCTGCCACCCGCACAGACCTGATCGCGCCCGCGCTGCTGCTGTCCTTGCTGGCCGCACTGGCGGCAGGGGCGGGCCCTGCGACCGCCTATACCGCGGCCGCTGCTGCACAGATTTTCGATGCCCCCGCCAGCGCCGCCGCTGTCCTGACCGGGGAGCCTGCATCATGAACCGCCTGCTGCCCCATCCGGGCCTTGCCGCGCTGCTGGTCGTCATGTGGATGGTGATGGTCAACGACATCTCCTTCGGATCGCTGTTCCTCGGGCTGGTGTTCGGCCTTGTCGTGCCGATCTTCACCGCCGCCTGGTGGCCGGGCCGCCCGCAGGTGCGCTTCCGCCCGGCGGTTGCCTATCTCGCCCTTGTGCTGTGGGACATCGTGGTGGCCAATTTTCAGGTCGCCGCGATCATCCTGTTCAAGCCCAACCGCGATCTGCGGCCCGCATGGCTCGCCGTGCCGCTTGACCTCATCACGCCCGAGGCGATCACGGTGTTTGCCGGCACCATCAGCCTCACCCCCGGCACGGTGTCGGCGGACGTTTCGGCCTGCGGCAAGTTCCTGCTGGTCCACGCGCTCCACGCCCCTGATCCCGCCGCCGAAATCGCCAAGGTCAAGGCGCGTTACGAAGCGCGGCTGAAGGGGATTTTCCAATGACAGGCGGGATTCTCGAAAGCGCGCTCACCTTCGGCTTTGCCGCGCTCGGCCTTGCGCTGGCGATGAACCTGTGGCGCCTTGTCAAAGGGCCGGGCGTGACTGACCGCATCCTTGCGCTCGATACCATGGTGATCAACGTCATCGGCCTGATCGTGCTGGCCGGGATTGCCGGCGGCAGCGGCACCTCGTTCGAGGCCGCGCTGCTGCTCGCCATGGTCGGCTTCATCGGCACGGTCGCCTATGCCAAGTTCCTGCTGCGGGGGGACATTGTCGAATGACCGGCACGGCTCTCCCCGAAGTCCTTGCCGGTGCCCTGATCGTGCTGGGCGGTGCCTTTGCTTTGGTCGGCAGCTGGGGGCTGGTGCGCCTGCCTTCGCTGATGGAGCGGCTGCATGGGCCGACCAAGGCGACCACGCTGGGATTGGGGGCGATGCTGGTTGCATCGGTGGTGTGGTTCCAGCTGGGGCGGGGGGAATGGACCACGCATGAATTGCTGGTGTCCGCCTTCCTGTTCCTGACCGCGCCGGTCAGCGCCAACATGATCGCCAAGGTGCACCTGCACCGCCTGCGCGCAGGCGAGGCGGGCGAGGGGCCGGGGCCCGCAGGCGCGCCCGATGCCCCGCCGGGCGGGCCGGACTGGGCAACCTTCGAGGCCCCGCATGAAGGCACGCCGGGCGATTTTGAGGGCGACTAGCCGGGCGGGCGCGTTACTGCACCTCGACCAGCCACTTGCCATCCCCGCTCTCGCTGAAGGCAAAGCCGCGCCCGGTGAAACGGGTGATCAGCGCCGCTGCCGTGCGGGTATGCTCTGACAGCTTGACCGTGGTGAAGGCCCCGCCCTTGGCGCACGCAAAGGGCAGCAGCAGCTGATCCTGCAGGAATGGCCCGGCAAAGGCGCCCGAGGCAAGGTAGCCCGCCATGCGCTTGGCCGCTGTCTTGGCGAGCCGTTCGGCAGGCACACCGATCTGCCCGAAGGCGGACATCACCTCGGTCACGTGTTCGCATTCCGCCGTGATCAGCAGCGCATTGCCGGGGCCGCGTTCGGCGGGGAGATGAACGGGGATGAAGGCTTCATCCGGCCAATCGGCCAGCACCTTGCGGGCGGTCTTCAGCTCCCGGTCGGCGATATCGGAAGGGATACCGGCGACCAGCGCCTCGACCTTGCCGCCCTTGAACGCTCCGCGCACGCGGCAGTCGATCGGCGCAAGCGGTGCGGGCGCGATCTCCAGCACGATCCGCCCCCCGCCGCGCGGGAAGAAGCCGTGGCGTTCAAGGCTGATCGACAGGCGCGGGCCCATCCGCGCCAGCACCGGCAAAAGGGTATCGCTGAGGAATTCGAACGGCGGAGCCGAGGCCGCATGCGTCCCGCCCTCGATCACGAGGCGCGAAGGCGCGTCCGCCAGCATCAGCGGCACCAGCACGGTCTGCACCACCAGCGCGGTCGATCCTGCCGTGCCGATGGCGAAGTGGTATTCGCCGGGAGCAACGCTGCCGGGCCGGAATGTCAGTTCGGTGGAACCGACCGCCAGCCCCGAACATTCCGCCCCGCCAATCGCCGCCGCTGCCTCCAGCGCGGTGACATGCTGGCGCATCAGGCCGGGCTTGGCCCTGCCGCCGCGAATATTGGCAATGGTGAAAGCCTCCCCCGTCAGCAGCGAGAGTGCGGCTGCATAACGCAGCACCTGCCCCCCGCCTTCGCCTTCGGAACCATCGATGGTGATCATGTGTCAGTCTTTCGAAACTCGGTGTTGCCCTGTTCGGGCACGAAGATCAGCGGTGTCCAGCAATCGGATTGCATGGTGCCGACTTCGGCCTTGCACACCCGGCACAGCATGTTCGGGCCGTCACACCCATCCAGCCCGCAGCAACCGTTCAAGCGGCTGGCGTTACGGGTCGGGCGGATCGCCGCCTCGAAGTCCTGCGGATTGGCCCAGAATTGCGGGGTGAAGTCGAGCGGCACCGGATTCGCAGGATCATGAGAATGCTGCAACGGCTCGTGCGACTTGAATGCCATACCCGCAGCGCACACAGGCTCGCCATCGGAGAAGTCCGGCACATTGACGGCAGGATCCTTGGTGGAAAGCACCGTGATCTCGCCGGTCAAAGCGGCGCCGCAGCTCTTGCAATGAAACACGCCTTTCATGGCGACCTCCCCCAATGGCGGCGTGAAGGGCATTACCCCTTCACGCACACCACCTGCTTCAGCGTATGAACAATCTCCACCAGATCGGCCTGTGCGGCCATCACGGCTTCGATTGGTTTGTAGGCCTTGGGCGTTTCATCGATCACGCCTGCATCCTTGCGGCATTCGACCCCGGCGGTATCGGCGAGGTGTTCATCGAGCGTGACCAGCTTCTTGGCCTCGGTGCGGCTCATGATGCGGCCTGCCCCGTGCGAGCAGCTGTCGAAGCTTTCCGGGTTGCCCAGCCCGCGCACGATGAAGCTTTTGGCTCCCATCGAACCCGGGATGATCCCCATCACGCCTTTCGCGGCCCGCACCGCCCCCTTGCGGGTGACGAGCACGTTTTCACCGAAGTGATGCTCCCGGCGAACGTAGTTGTGGTGGCAGTTCACCGCCTCGCATTCCGCCTCGAAAGGCTTGGCGATCTGCCCCCGCAGCGCGTCGATCACGTGGGCCATCATCACCTGCCGGTTGAGCGCGGCAAAATCCTGCGCCCATTCGACCGCTTCGACGTAATCGTCGAAATGGTCGGTCCCTTCCGGGAAGTAGGCGAGGTCCTGATCCGGCAGGTTGATGTGCCACTTGCGCATGTCCTGCTTGGCCAGTTCGATGAAGAAGGTGCCGATGGCGTTGCCCACGCCCCGCGATCCGGAATGGAGCATCACCCACACGCGCTGCTGTTCATCAAGGCACAGTTCGATGAAGTGGTTCCCCGTCCCGAGTGTGCCGAGGTGCATGAGGTTGTTGGTGTTGCGCAGGCGCGGGTGCTTGGCGACGATCCGTCCGAACCGTTCGGCAAGCTTGGCCCATGCGTCGATCACCATGCGCGGAGGTTCGCCCCACGCGCCCTTGTCCCGCTTGCCGCGCCCCGCCGTGCGCCCGTGCGGCACCGCCGCCTCGATGGCGGAGCGGATGGCGGCAAGGTTGTCCGGCAGGTCGCTCGCCACCAGCGACGTGCGCGCCGCCATCATGCCGCAGCCGATATCGACGCCGACTGCCGCCGGGATCACCGCGCCCTTGGTCGGGATCACCGATCCGACCGTCGCACCGATCCCCACGTGCACATCGGGCATCGCCGCGACATGGCGGAAGATGAACGGCATCTGCGCCGCACGGGAAAGCTGTTCGCGGGCCTTGGCATCGACCGGCACGCCGCGCGTCCACGCCTTGATCGGGGCGCCGCCTTCGGTCTGGTGGAATTCGTAGGTCGTGTCGGTCATTGCGTGAATCCTCTAGCAGGCTTTGGGCGGCCGGCCCATTCCGGCCGCCCATGTCCTGCCGCATGCCGGGTGTTCGACTGCCCGGCCCGAAATGTAGAGCATGGCGCGTGCCAAACGCGCAGGGCGATTGCCTGATATGCCGTAAATCATTGAATAATAAGACAGTGATGCTCTGGCAGGCTTTGGCGGCTTAGGCTTCACTCGGCCGATATTCTATCAATTTGTATCGCGAACGATAAATATGTATCGTCTACTCATGCGCCCCACCACGCTCATCGGCTTTCTCGGTTCCACGCTCGATGCCGGGCCCTTTACCCATGCGCGCTGGAACAAGTGGCGGCCTTCGGTCAGCATCTGCATGCACGAGGACCTGCGCATCGATCGCTTCGTGCTGATCCACGGCCAGCAGCACGCCCGCCTTGCCGAGGCTGTGATCGAGGATATCGCCAGCGTCTCCCCCGAAACCGAAGTCACGCCGCAGGTGATGGACTTTGCCGATCCGTGGGACTTCGAGGAGGTCTACGGCAAGCTCCTCGATTTTGCGCGCCGCTACCCCTTCGATCCCGAGGCGCAGGATTATCTCGTCCACATCACCACCGGCACGCACGTGGCGCAGATCTGCCTGTTTCTGTTGACCGAGGCGCGTTATCTGCCCGGTCGTCTGCTCCAGACCCAGCCGCCCCGCGGGGCCCCTTCGCCGGTGGGCAGCTGGGACGCGATCGACCTTGATCTGTCGCGCTATGACAGCATCGCCACCCGCTTTGCCGAAGCCAGCGCCGAAAGCGCGAGCTTCCTCAAGAGCGGGATCGACACGCGCAACGCCGCCTTCAACCGCATGATCGACGAGATCGAGGCCGTGGCGGTGCGCAGCCGAGCGCCGATCCTGCTGATGGGGCCGACCGGGGCGGGCAAGAGCCAGCTGGCGCGCAAGGTCTATGAACTCAAGAAGCTGCGCCATCAGGTCACAGGGCCCTTCATCGAGGTCAATTGCGCCACGCTGAAAGGCGACAGCGCGATGTCGGCGCTGTTCGGGCACAGGAAGGGCGCTTTCACTGGCGCGGTGGCGGATCGCCCCGGCTTGCTGAAGGCCGCGCACAAGGGCGTCTTGTTCCTCGACGAGATCGGGGAGCTCGGCCTCGACGAACAGGCAATGGTCCTGCGCGCCATCGAGGACGGGCGTTTCCTGCCGGTGGGCGCGGACAGCGAGGCGAGCAGCCAGTTCCAGCTGATCGCGGGCACCAACCGCGATCTGGTGACCGAAGTTGCCGCCGGGCGGTTCCGCGACGATCTGTTTGCGCGGCTCAACCTGTGGACCTTCACGCTGCCCGGCCTTGCCGAACGGCGCGAGGATATCGAACCCAATCTCGATTTCGAGCTGGACCGTTTCGCCCTTCGGGAAGGCGCCCGCGTCACCTTCAACAAGGAGGCGCGGCACGCCTATCTTGCCTTTGCCACCGGCCCGCAGGCGCGCTGGGCGGGCAATTTCCGCGATCTGGCCGCCAGCGTCACGCGCATGGCGACGCTCAGCCCCGGCGGGCGGATCGATGCTGAAAGCGTGGCTGCCGAAACCCGCAGGCTGACGCGCCTGTGGTCAGGCGAGCGCGGGACCGGGGCGGGCGATCTGGCGGCGCTGCTGGGCGATGCGCAGCTGGCACAGATCGATCCGTTTGATCGGGTGCAGCTTGAATATGTCGTGACAGTGTGCCGCCGCAGCACCAGCCTTTCGGAGGCGGGGCGCGCGCTGTTTGCCGCCTCGCGCCGCCAGCGCGCCTCAACCAATGATGCCGATCGGCTGCGCAAATATCTGGCGAAGTTCGGGATTGATTGGGCCGCCGTCACGCATGGCAGGCACGGCTGATCGCAACCGACCGGCGGCGTTTTCATCGACAAGCGTTTGAACAAAGCCGATCAACCCACGTTGTGCGGGTCGGAAGCGGCTGTTAGCAAGGCGATGATTTCACGAAAGCTGAAGTCGGCAAAAACATCGGGACGCGAAAGCCCCAAGGGGCGGGGCTTGGCGATCACCGGCATAACAGGGGCGCGCATTGTGTGGGATCGTCAATTTCCGGACCGCGTGAAATGACTGGCGCAAGGCGGCGCAGTGCCGTTCTGGTGCTTGGCGCTGCGATTTTCGCGCTGCCCGGTTGCGTCTCGCTCGCGCCGGATATGCCCGCCATGGCCAGCGCCCAGCCCGTGCCTGACCAATGGGTGCTCGCCGAGCCCGGTGCCACCGAGGTTCCGCTCGATCGTTACTGGACGATGCTGGGCGATCCGCTGGTCGATGAATTCGTCACCCGCGCACAAACCGAAAACCTCGATCTGGCGCAGGCTGTCGCCCGGCTGCGGGCAGCGCGGGCGGGGCTCAGGCAGGCGCGGGCCGATCTGGTGCCCACCGTCAACGCCAGCGGCGGCGTGCGCCGCGATGTGGGCGACTTTGCCAGCGATGATGTGCTGATCTCGCTCGGCGCGGATGCGGCGTGGGAAGCGGACCTGTTCGGCCGGATCGACAATTCGATTGATGCAGCGCGCAGCGATGTGGCGGCGGCTGGCTATTCGCTGGGCGATATCGAACGGGTGATTGCAGCGCAGGTCGCAACGCAGGTCATCAGCGCCCGTGCGCTGGCCGCACAGCTGGCGATTGCGCGTGATACCCTCGCCATTCAGGACGATACCTTGCAGATTGCGCGGTGGCGCAATCAGGCGGGTCTGGCGAACAGCCTTGATGTGGAGCAGGCGCGCACCCAGCGGGCGCAGACGGCGGCCTCGATCCCGCAGCTGGAAAGCAATCTGGTGGCGGTCGCCAATGCCATTTCGACGCTGATCGGAGAGCCGCCGGGCCGGGTCTACCGCGCCTTCACCGATGCCCCGCGCGCTGTGCCCGCGCCGCCGGTGGATGTGGCGCTGACCGCGCCCGCCGATACCCTGCGCCGCCGCCCCGATGTAAGCGCCGCCGAAGCGCGGCTGGCCGCTGATCTTGCCCGCGTCGGCGTTGCCCGCACCCAGCTGTTCCCGCTTGCCCGGCTTTCCGGCACGCTTGGCACCAGCGGCACGGATGTAGGCGATCTGTTCGATATTGTGACCGGCAATGTGTTTGCCAGCCTGTCGCAGCTGATCTTCGATGGCGGGCGGGTGCGCGGCCGGATCGAAGGCGCGCGCGCTGCCGCTGACGGATCGCTTGCTGCCTGGCGGCAAAGCATCCTTGTCGCCTTGCAGGAGGTGGAAAACGCGAGCGTCGATCTCGGCGCCAGCGATGCCCGCGTCACCGCGCTCGCCGAAGCGAGCGAGGGCGCGCAGAACGCGGCCATTTTGGCGCGCAGCCAGTATCAGGCCGGGCTGATCGATTTCCAGCGCCTGCTGGTGGCGGAAAGCCAGCTTCTGGCCACCCGCAACGCGCTGGTCGGCGCGCAAGGGTCGCGGGCCAGCGCCTTCATCAGCCTTGCCCGCGCCATGGGCGGCGGCTGGCAGGAACAGAATTCGGCAAGGGAGCCAAGCGAGTGAACGATACGACCAGCCCTGCCGCTCCTGATGTGAACGAATTTCTCGGCACCAAGCCTGTCCCGCGCTGGCGGCGATGGATGAAGTTCTGGCTGCCCGGTCTTGGGCTGGCGCTGCTGATTCTTACCGTGGTGCAGTGCACCCGCGAAGCGCCGCCACCCGATTACATCACCGAAGCCGTGGTGCAGGAATCGCTTGATCTGTCGGTCACGGCGACCGGCAATCTGCGGCCCACCAATCAGGTCGAAGTCGGCGCGGAAGTGACCGGGCCGATCGACAGCGTGCTGGTGGATGTCAATGACCGCGTGACCAAAGGGCAGGTGATCGCGGTCATCAATACCGAAATCATCGACCAGCAGATCGCGCAGGCCCGCGCCAATCTCAATGCAGCCCGCGCCGCTGCCGCACAGGCGCAGGCGCAATACGATATCGACAAGGTGCAATTGTCGCGGCTTGAGGAAGTGCGGCGGCTTTCGGGAGGGCGGGTGCCTTCGCAGATCGAGGTCGAACAGGCCGAAGCTGCCGTGGCGCGCGACAAGGCCGCGCTTGCATCGGCGCGGGCCAATATCGAGGCCGCCTCGGCGCTGCTGCGCGGCAATCTGACCACCCGCAGCCGCGCGGTGATCCGGGCGCCGGTCAACGGCGTGGTGCTCGCCCGCCGGGTCGAACCGGGGCAGACCGTGGTGGCCAGCTTCAACACCGTTACCTTGTTCGTGATTGCCGAGGATCTGGCGGAGATGCAGCTGCGCGTCTCGATTGACGAGGCCGATGTCGGTCAGGTCAAGAGCGGCCAGCAGGCGACCTTTACCGTCGATGCCTATCCCGGCCGGCGCTTCCCCGCGACGCTCCAGCGGGTCGATCTGGCATCGAGCAGCACCTCGCAGGCCTCCCCGGCGGCTGGTGCGGCCGCTTCGGTGGTGAATTACGAGGCGCGGCTCGATGTGAAGAACCCCGATGGTCTCCTGCGTCCCGGCATGACCGCCACCGCCACCATCGCCACCCAGAACACCGGCAACGCGCTGCTGGTGCCCAACGCCGCGCTGCGGTTCCGCACCAGCAAGGAAGAGGAAAGCGGCGGCGGGGTGTTCCAGCCGCAGATCGGGCTTGAACGCGACAAGCAGAAGGCCAGCATCGGGGAAGGCAGCCGCCAGCAGGTGCAGGTGTTGCAGGCTGATGGCAAATTGAAGGCGATCGAGGTCATCACCGGCCGCAGCGACGGGCGGCGCACGGTGGTGCGTTCGGACGCGCTCAAGCCCGGCATGAAGGTGGTCACCGGCATCAAGGCGGCCGCCAAGTGACCGAAGCGCCGCTCATCCAGCTGGAAGGCATCACCAAGACCTTCGGCAGCGGGGCGGCCGCCTTTCAGGCGCTCAAGGGCGTTGACCTGTCGATCACGCGCGGCGAGTTCGTGGCGGTGATGGGGCCTTCGGGTTCGGGCAAATCGACCACCATGAACATTCTGGGCTGTCTTGATGTGCCCACCGGAGGCGTGTTCCGCTTCAGGGGCGTGGAGGTGCAGAAGCTTGACCGCGATCAGCGCAGCCTGCTCAGGCGGCGCTATCTCGGCTTTGTGTTTCAGGGCTTCAACCTGCTGGCGCGCACCACTGCGCTGGAGAACGTCGAACTGCCGCTGCTCTATCGCGGCGAGCCCAAGGCCAAGCGGCGCGCGGCAGCGATGCGGGCGCTTGATCAGGTGGGGCTGGTGCCATGGGCCGATCATACCCCGGCAGAACTTTCGGGCGGTCAGCAGCAGCGCGTGGCCATTGCTCGCGCATTGGTGACCGAGCCTGATGTGCTGCTGGCCGACGAACCCACCGGCAACCTCGATTCCGAACGCTCGGTCGAGATCATGCAGCTGATGCAGCGGCTCAACCGGGAGGGCATCACCATCCTGATGGTCACCCACGAGGAAGATATGGCCGCCTATGCCGGCACGATCGTGCGCTTCCGCGATGGGCTGGTGGAACGCATCGAACGCGGCGCGATGAACCTTGCGGCGGCAGGGGAGGGCGCGGCCTGATGCTGGGGACCACCATCCTGCTCTCCTTGCGTGAGATCCGGCGCCATATCCTGCGCTCGATCCTGACGACGCTCGGCATCATCATCGGCGTGGCGGCCGTGGTGACGATGGTGACGCTCGGCAACGGCGTGACGGCCTCGGTGCAGGAGGAGATTTCCTCGCTCGGGGCGAGCAATTTCATCGTCTTTCCGGTGCGCACCACCCGCGGCACGATCCGCCCCTTTGACGATGCCGATGTCCGCGCCGTCGGCCAGCAGATCGCCGGGGTGGAGATTGCGGCGGGCAATGTCTCGGCCACGGCCACCGCCTTCTACAACGGGCAGGACTGGGACACGCGGGCGCAAGGCGTGACCAATGCGCTGCTCGATGCACAATCGGTCAAGATGGCCGAAGGGCGGCTGTTCACCCGCGACGAGGAGGAAGCGGGCAAGAATGTCTGCATGCTTGGCCCCAAGGTGCGCGAGGCGATCTTCCCGCAAGGCTCCAGCCCGGTCGGGGCGCGGATGCGGCTGGGCGGCGTGTCATGCGAGGTGATCGGCGTGACCGAGGAACGCGGGCAGGGCGGCAATGGCGCGGATGACGACGATGCGGTCTACCTGCCGCTCAAGAACGTCCAGCGCCGGTTCCGCGGCAACGAAAACCTCGATTACTTCGTGGTCAAGTATGATCCGGCCTATTCTTCCGCGACCGTGCAGGATGCGCTGGTTGGCCTGCTGCGCGAACGGCGGCTGTTGCAGGGCGAGGAGCCCAATGATTTCAACGTGATCGATACAGCGCAGGTCAATCAGGCGCTGGGCGCGGCGACGGGCGCCTTGACCGCAATGGTGGCGGTGATCGCCTCGATCAGTCTGCTGGTGGGCGGCATCGGGATCATGAACATCATGCTGGTGAGCGTCACCGAACGCACCCGCGAAATCGGCATCCGCCTTGCCATCGGCGCGCTGGCGCGTGAGGTCCGCCTGCAATTCCTGACCGAAGCGGTGGTGCTGTGCGCGCTGGGCGGGCTGGTGGGGATTGCGCTCGGCTTTGTCGCCTCGATCGGGCTCGCCGCGCTGATTGATGTGCCTTACGTGTTCGATCCGGTGATCAACATCGTCAGCTTCGTGTTTGCCGCCGGGATGGGGATTGTCTTTGGATATTATCCCGCCAGCCGCGCCTCAAAGCTCGATCCGATTGACGCGCTGCGCCACGAATAGGGTCTGGAACATACAGACCGCGGGGTCGAATGGGGCCGACTGAGGCCTGCGCGAAGGGTGTTTCAGTTGCAACCGGCTGTGGAAACCGTGGGCTTGATGCCTTCCTTGCGCAGCAACTCGGCAAGGACAACCGTGCCGACCGAAAACTGGATCGGAGCTTCTAGGCTGCCTTGTGAGTTGATGCCGACGACGCGGTGGCAGGTATCGAACAACGGCCCCCCTGAATTGCCTTTTGAGAACTGGGCGTCGGTTTGGATCAGGCGAGTTTTCTCCGGTCCTTGTGAGGTCGTCGTGTAGCCATCGACTATCCGAGAAACGACGCCTCGGGTAAATGAGGCGACAACTTCTTCCTCGGCGGCGCCAGCACGGTCAGCTGCACCGGGATAGCCGACAGCCCATACCTCTGATCCGCGATTGGGTTCCTTGCCTGCGATTGCCACAATCCGGCCCGGCAGGTTTGGCACGCGCACGATCGCAATGTCGTGGGTGGGATAACGGGCGATCACCGTGCCCTCGTACGAGGCTCCCGCCTTGTAGGGGTCTTTCCCGTCCGGCGTCAGATAGACAGTAGGGCTGTCGCCAACGACGTGGACATTGGTAACGACAATCCCTGGCGCGACAATAAAGCCCGAACCTCGGGTCTGCCGGCGCCGATTGCCCACATATACAATCGACCGGTCGACGCGGGTCGACGAGAACCGCCCGCCTGAAGTGGTCGGCGCCACCGCATCCGCCGCTGCTGCCGCTGCTGCTGCGCGGACACCTGCCAGCCTTGCGCGTTCCTCGTCGGCCGCCAGCTTGGCGATCCGCGACTTGGCGGTGGTGATTGCCCCGGTTTTCCCCCCATTGGAGAGCACCCGCATGATCGCCGGGTTGGTTTCGAACACCGCCAGCGCCTGCCGCGCGCTGGTGCTGTCCGGGGCGGCATTGACGACGCTTGTCAGCAGTCCTGCGACCTCATCGACCCGGAAGCCCAGCGCCGATTGCACCAGTTCGCGCGCCTTGAGCGTGCCGCGCAAGTTCACCGCCGCAGCGCAGCTGTCAATGTCGGCAGCGGCCGATTCGAGCGAGAGCAGATCGACGATTGATCCCGGCTGGCGGTCCGCCAAAAGCTGGATCAGCCCTTCCTGCACCGCCGGCACCAGCTGATCGCGGATCTGGGCGCGCAGCATCGTCTGGCGCATCCCGTCAATCGGATCATAGATTTCCGCCAGCTGACGGTCGATCGTCAGCAGTTTCTGCCGCGCCTGTTTGCGCTGCGGGGTCTGGCCGACCGTGCGTTCAAAATCCTGTCGCATTGTCGCCGCCTGCGAGAGCGACACGGCCCGCCCATCCGTCGTCCGCCCGAGGATGGCAGCCTCCAGTTCCTGCGAGGCGCGCTGTTCGGCGGGCGTAAGGGCGAGCGCGGCATAGGCCGCCAGCCGCTCGGCACGCAGATCGGTGATCGCTGCGGCCAGATCGGAACTGCTTTCGGGAAGCTGGCTCACGGCCGATTTCATGCTGGCGATGGCCGTGCCGAGCTGCGTGCCTGACAGGCTTTCGATGCGGCTGATGCCGGGCATCAGGCAGCGCGCACGGGCATCGGCAACGCTGGCGGCGGCTCCGCCCCAGGCGAAGCTGCCCTGCCAGCCGACATCCTGAAACACCACATCGCCCGTCGCCCCGCCCAGCGTGACGCTGGCTGCGCCGCCATAGGGCTGGCACGGCGTCACCCGCACGCCCGCCTGCGCATTGACGAGCGCACAGGCCGTGCCTTCGCCCTCCTGCGCCAGCGCCACGAATCGCGTCTGCGGCGCGCCGCCCGGCAAGCCATCGAGCACCGCAAGTTCGACCTGCCCCTGTTCATTATTGGCAAGTTCAAGCCAGATGCCGCCTGTCATCATCCCGCGCTGGACGGTGCCCGTGCGCTCGGGGGCCTGGCCCGCGCTGGTCGCCGCACAGCCAAAGGCAAGCGCAATCGCCACAGCCCGCGCCGTGATACGCCCCCGGCGCCTGTCGCCGCTCAGTCCGGCTGCTGCGCGATCATCTGTTTCCAACTTGCGCCCCCCGACATCGGCTATGTCAACTTGTGGTGGATCATGCTTCAGTCTGCCTGCTGCAATCAAGGTGACAAAAGCGGAAGTCATTGACAATTTTGTCTGCATCCTAATAGCTTGCGGCAAAGAGAAAAGGGGGCTTTTCCGATCATGAATACAGCTCGTTCTGCGGCGCGGCGCGCGGCGCTGATTGCCTCTGCGGTCATCCTGCCAATCGCCATCCCGGCGCAGGCGCAATCGCAGGCTCCCAAACTGGGCGATGCGGTCGCGGTGTGCGAAATGCAGCGAACCCCCTTCGTTCAGGTCCGGGATCGCAACCGCGAACAGACCCGCGGCAAGACCATCGGCGGCGCGCTGATCGGCGTGCTGGGCGGGGTTGCCGCCGGGGCGCAGGTGCGCAACGACAATGGCGGCAGCAGCACCACGGCGATGGTGCTGGGCGGGCTGATCGGGGGCACGGCGGGCGGCTATCTCGGCTATCTCGATGCCAAGCGGCAGATCACCAATGACAACCGCGAACTCGTCAAGATGATCAACAGCGACGCGCAGGGCTATGCCACGCGGGTGCAGGCGATGATCGCCTCGATCCGTTCGACCGGCGATTGCCGTCAGGGGCAGATCACCACCTGGGGGATGAGGCTGGATGCGACCCGCCGCGAATTCAATGCGCGCGAGGCGGCCCGGGCCGATGCGCTTGCCGCCATCACCGATCCCAAGGCGCGCAAGAAGCTGGAGCGAGACAGCGCCAAGGCCTCTGCCGCCGATCGCAAGATCCTTGCCCAGATGGATGCCGAGCGCGATCTGATCGAGGCTGCCATCCGCGATGACAAGAAGCTTCAGGATGATGTGCTGAAATACTTCGATATCGATATCAACGGCATGGCGCAGGCGCAGGCGGAAGTGGAGGGCACCAGTCCGGCCTCGCTGCGCGGTGCGGCAGAAGGCTATGTGGTCGAGGTCAAGCCGCCTGCGATCCTTGCCAGCCTCGGGCCGGGCGGATCGTCGACCAGTTCCGCCTTCGGTTCGGCCGGATCAGCGTTTGGTGGCGGCAGTTCGGCGCCGGGCCTGCCCGCGCCGCCTGCCGCTGCGCCCCCTCCGCCGCCGCCCCCGCCGCCCGCGCCCAAACCTGCCGCGACCGCGGGGAAGGGCAAAGGCAAGGGCAAGGCCGCTCCCCCGCCTCCGCCTCCGCCGCCGCCGCCCGAACCATGGCAGGCGGTGATCGTGCGTCCCGGCATTGCTCCGACCAACGGCCATCAGGCCGCGCTGATCGCGCAGCGCGATGCCGAGGCTGAATCCGCTGCCGCCACGCAATCGGCGCTGGCGCGGCTGCGGATGGTCTATGATTCGCCCGGGGCCGGATCCTGACCGGGATAATGGCCGCACGCCCCGGCCGCAGGCTTGCAGCACTGCTGGGCCTGATCGGTGCCGCTGCCCTCGTCGCTGTTCCTGCCGGGCCAGCGTTGCTCCACGCCGCTGCGGGTGACACGCGCCTGCCAGCGGGCGATGCGGCCATTCCCCAGCCCCTCGCGCAGGCGGTGCGATCGGTCGCCTTTCTGGATATCCCTCCCGCCCAGCCCGGTGCGCTGGGCGATGGCGGTACGGCCATTCTGGTGTCTGACTGTCTGATGCTGACCGCCAACCACGTGTTCGAGGCGCTGGCAGCGGGCAATAATGCCGTCACTTTGCGGGTGCGTTTCCCCGCGCTGAGGGGTGATGCAGACGGCGAGGTCAAAGCCTTTACCGCACGGCTTGAGAGCCGCCCCAGCGGGCTGTGGCGCGATCCTGTCTCCGATGACTGGGCGCTGCTGCGCCTTACCGAATCGCCCGGCCTGCCGCCGCTGGCCCTCGCCCCTGCCTCATGCTGCGGCTGGCAAAGCCTGCCGGCCCCTGCCGCCATCGCCGGATTTCCGGCCGACAAGTTCGATGCCCGCTCGCCTGCCATGTGGATCGATCCCGATTGCGCCATCACCCGCAGGCTGCCGATCCCGGTCTTTGCCACCGATTGTCAGGCGACCAGCGGCAATTCCGGCGGCCCGGTACTGGTCATGGCCGAGGGCGGCTGGAAGCTCGCAGCCCTGCTCACCCGCGCCCCGCCGCCCCGGCGTCAGGGTCTGAGCGTGGGCCAGACGGCCTATGCGCTCGCGGTGGAGGGACGCATCGCCCGCGCCATCGCCCGCGCCAGCAAGCAGGCTTGCGTCGCAGAGCCTTGAGCCCGGCTACCCGCAGCAGCCCAAGATCACAGCATGCTGGAATAAAACCGCTGTTCAAGCGGCAGCATCGCTGCGCCGATGGCGCAGGCATCGTAGCTCGTCCGCGAGGCGATGATCCGCGGCAATGGGCGCGGCATTTCGCGGCGGGCATCATCGAACAGTTCGATCGCGGGGAGCAGTTTGGCTGCAAGGGCTGGCGGCAGGCGCCCTCCGAACACGATGGCTTCCGGGTCCAGCAGCGCAGCGATGGCCGAAGCAATCAGCGAGAACTGATCGCGGCTGCGGGTGATCCATTCATCCACGCCGGGCCATTCCGGATCGAAATTGGCCAGCATTGTGGAAATCCCGTCCAGTTCGACTCCTGCGGTGCGCAGCGAATGGAGCAGGGTTTCCAGCGTCGGGATCTGGAAATTGCGCCACGGGAGCATCCGCCCGATCTCGCCGCTGTTGCCATGCGATCCGCGGATCAGCCGGTTATTGACAATCACCCCTCCGCCAAGGCCGGCAGCGACATAGATATAGACGAAGTTGGCATATTGGCGGCCCGCGCCCAGAAAACTCTCGCCCACAGCGGCCGCGTTGCCATCACCTTCGACCCAGCAGGGCAGGCCGAGGCGTTCGGTGAACAATTCGTCGATCGGCACCATCGCGAATTCATCCAGCGCGCGCGGCGGGTTGAAGCGTGACTTGCCATCAAGACAGGGCCCGAGGATCCCGATCCCGGCCCCCACCAGCCGCTCACGCGCGGCAGGGGTGCGCGCCAGCAGACGGTCGCGGATTTCCTGAAGCCGCGCAAACACCGCCTTGCGGCTCATCACCGGCATGGTGAACTGTTCGTGGCCGACCACATTGCCGGCAAAATCCATCAGCGCCACGGACAGCGCGTCGGTCATCAGCGCGATGCCGAGCGAATAGGCGTAATCGGGTGCGACGGTGATCGACACGCTCGGCTGGCCGCGGCGCCCGCTGACCTTGCGTTCGCCAAGCGCGAGCGCGCCGCGTTCCACCAATTCGCCCACCAGCCGCGAGACCGTTTGCTGCGACAGCCCGCAATCGCGGACAATCGCGGGTTGGACCGTGCCGGGATTGCGCAGCACGTAACCGAGTATCGCGGCCTCGCTTTCGGAAGGGCGCTGGAGAAAGTCCTGGATTGTCGTCGGGCTGGTCATGCCGGACTGATGCCAGAGATGATGCAGGCGAGCAACAATACTACCCGATTAATACTCAAAGTGGGTTGTAATGGGCAGGGCACCCTGTTACGTTCCTGTCACGAGGCCCGGAGACACGGGTTCAGATGGGGAGAAGATCGATGAAGCAGTTTCTCGCGCTGGCCGCGACCGGCGTCTCGCTTGCGGCGCTGATGCCGGCGGCCGCACTCGCGCAGCAGGCCGAAAATGTCGCAACCACCGACGAAGCCGAACCGATCGCCGGGCAGGAAATCATCGTCACCGGCACCAGCCGTTCGCGTGCCGCGCTCGATACGCCGCTGGCGATTTCGCAGCTTGATGATGCCGCACTGGCCCGTGCAGGCGTGACCAGCCAGGCCGACATCCTCAACACCATCCCCTCGATCAAGGCCGATGGCGGCGGCGGGGAAGTGGCCTCCAACGTGTTCATCCGCGGCCTTCCTTCGGGCGGGCAGTTCCAGTTCACCCCGCTGATGTATGATGGGCTGACGGTGCTTTCGTCCTTCGGCCTCAATTCTTCGGCCTATGACGTCTATGCCCGCAATGATCTGGGTATCGACCGCCTGGAATTCGTGCGCGGCGGCGTGTCGAACCTGTTCGGCCCCGGTTCGGTCGCGGGCCTGATCAACTACATCAGCATCTCGGGCGGCGATCAGCTGGCCGGCAAGGCGCAGATCGAAGTGGCCGAACGCGGGCGCTATCGCGGCGATGTCGCGCTGAGCGGTCCGCTGGGCGAGAATGTCTATTTCGCGCTCTCGGGCTTTTACCGCACCGATGATGGCCCGATCCGCACCGGGCTCGACACCAAGGGCGGGCAGATCCGCGGCAATCTTGAATATCGCTTCGGTGACGGCAGCGGCTTTGTGAAGGTCATGGGTCAGTATATCGACGACCAGACCCAGTTCTACCTGCCGATCCCGCTTGACGGGCCGACCCGCAACCGGTTGCGCGGCAATGACGGCAAGATCGTCAATTCGGTGCAGAACCAGTTCAACTTCTCCACTCTCGGTTTCAACATCCCCGGCGGCGGGCGCTTTTCTTCGGACATTGCCGAGGGCGTTTCGACCAAGGGCGGGATGCTCGGCCTCGCCTTTGAAAAGGATTTCGGGGACAGCGGCTGGGGTATCAACGGGCGCTTCAAGTACAGTGATTACAGCCACAAGTTCGGCCTGTGGTCAGATGGTGACGGCATCATCAATGTCCCCGAAACGCTCCAGAGCTACCTGACCAACCGCAATCTGGGTGCGCTTGCCAATGCGCAGTTCACCTTTGTCGGTGGGGGCGCGGTGCCTGCAAACACGCTGCTGTTTGCCAACCGTTTCACCGATCGTGATCGCCCGGTTGACGATTTCACCGCTGAAGTGAACCTCACCAAAACGCTGGTGACCGGCAGTGTCGATCACGCGCTGACGCTGGGCACCTTCTACGGCAATGCGACGGCAGGCGATTTCAATGTCACCACGACCTACCTTGCCGAACTCAATAACCGCCCGCGGCTGGTGAACCTTACTGTCACCAACCCCAATACCGGCGCACAGACCGTGATTTCGCGGGGCGGCCTGTTCAACGCCGGGGCCGGTTATGTGAACAACGAACATTCGGCCGAACGCTACGCCTTCTATGTCGCCGATCAGATGAAGATCGGGGAGCGGTTCAACTTCGACATCGGCTTCCGGCTTGAAACGATCAACGGCGATATCAGCCGTGAGCGGACCTCGACGACGATCACCGATGCCACCACCCCCAACCTGTCCGCCGCGCTGCGCGATGTGATCTGGGGCAATGGCGGCTTCCTGACGGGCGAGGTTTCGACCACCGAATGGGCGCTGGCGGCAGGCGCGCTCTACAAGCTGTCGGACAGCATGAGCCTGTACGCCAACGCCTCGCGCGGGTTCTTCTTCCCCGAACTGCGCTCGGCCGCGTTCCGGCCGCTGGCCGCAGGCACGGCGGCCAACGCCAGCGCATCGCCCGGCACGCAGAGCTTTACAGCCGAGATCATCAAGCAGGCCGAAGCCGGCCTCAAGATCAGCCAGCCGGGCCTCGCGCTGACCCTTTCGGGCTTCTACACCAGCCTCGACAATCGCCGTCAGGTGCTGTTCGTGAACGACGGGCAGGGCGGGCTGATCGAGCGGGTCAATCTGGTTGGCACCGAAAGCTACGGGGCTGAGGCGACGGTCGATGTGCGGATCATCGACAACCTCAATTTTGCAGGCAACGTGACCTGGCAGAACAGCCAGTACACGGCTTTCGATACCACCCCCGGCAATATCGGCAATGCGGTCGAACGCCAGCCCGAATGGCTCTACAACGCCGGGCTGTATTACGATGATGGCAGCTTCGATTTGTCGCTGTTCACCAACTACACGGGCGCAAACTTCACCGCTGCGAACAATGCGATCGAGCTGGAAGGCTGGAACATCGCCAACCTTGATGCCGGCTACACGCTGGACATCGGCGGATCGTCGCTGCGGCTCAGTGTCAATGTGTTCAACCTGTTCGATACCGACGCGGTGACCGAAGGTTCGCCCCGGCAGGATGCGAACCAGGTGGCGAACGGGGCGTTCTTTGTCGGTCGCCCGGTGCTGCCGCGCCGCATCACCGCCCGCGCGACCTTCACCTTCTGACGCTGCCGCCGGGGCTGCGCTATGATGGCGCGGCCCCGGCAGATGCGCACCAATCCCGGGCGCAACCGGGCAAGAGGGCTGCGATGTTGCTGCGCGACGAATTGTTCCAGATCTACAGGGCCGGGGTCGAAGCGGCCAGCGCCCCTGCCGCGCTGCCGGGGCGGCTGCCGGACACGGCCCCGCAAGGGCGCACGCTGGTGCTCGGCTGCGGCAAGGCGGCAGGCGCCATGGCCGAAGTGGCAGCGGCCCATCTTGCAGGTGACGTGACCGGCTGCCTCGTCACCCGCTTTGGCCACGGCGCACGCGGTGCCACAGGCGGGATCGAAGTGATCGAGGCGAGCCACCCCGTTCCCGATGCCGCCAGCCTTGCCGCTGGACGCCGCATCCGCGAACTTGCCGCCACTGCGCGCAAGGGCGATCGGGTGGTGTTCCTGATCTCGGGCGGCGGTTCTTCGCTGCTGGTCGATCCCCTCCCTGGCCTGACGCTGGCCGCAAAGGCTGCGATCAACGATCATCTGGTCAAATCCGGCGCAGCGATTGCCGATATCAACTGCGTTCGCCGCCATCTCAGTCAGGTCAAGGGCGGCCGCCTTGCCGCAGCGGCCGCGGCTGCGGCTGGCGACATGCACACTTATGTCATCTCCGATGTGGTGGGTGACGATCCTGCCGTGATCGCCTCCGGACCCAGCATCGCCAGCCCGTTCGAACCGGAACGCGCCCTTGCGATCCTTGCGGACAATGGCTGGGCGGTGGAGCCGGGCCTTGCCGCGCTGATCCGCGCCGCATCGCCGCCGCCGGTGCCGCCGCATCCCGTCCACATCATCGCTGATGCGCGCACCGCGCTTGATGCGGCGAGCGCCACAGCGGTGGCAAGCGGGTGGACGGTGATCCGCATCGGGGATGATTGCGATGGCGATGCCGCCGCCACGGGCCGCGCCCACGCGGCGCTGGCGCTTCACCATGCCCAAGCGGGCGCACGGTGCCTGCTGATCTCGGGCGGGGAGCTGACCGTTACCGTTCGCAACCGCGGCGGGCGCGGCGGGCCGAACCTTGAATATCTCACCGGTCTGATGGCCGCGCTCCCCGAAGGCGCCCCGATAGCGGCGCTGGCCTGCGACAGCGACGGGATCGACGGGAGCGAGGATAATGCCGGCGGCTGGTTCGATGCCGCCAGCCGCGCCCCTGCACCCGATTGCCAGGCCGCGCTGGCGGCCAATTGCACCTATGATCTGTTCACGCGGACGGGCGGCCTCATCGTCACCGGCCCGACCCGCACCAATGTCAATGATATCCGGCTGATCGCCGTGGGAGCCCCCTCATGAGCCGCAATCCCGAACTCGATGTCCGCGCGCGCGACATCCTGATCCGCAACGACCGCGGCGGCTACACCGTGCCCACTCACGGCCTTTACCCTTTCCAGTGGAACTGGGATTCAGCCTTCGTCGCGCTCGGCTTTGCCGAGTTTGACCGGGAGCGGGCATGGGCCGAGATCGAAACGCTGGTTTCGGGTCAGTGGGAGGACGGCATGATCCCCCACATCATCTTCCACCAGAAGGATGAAGGCTACTTTCCCGGCGCCGATGTGTGGAACACCGGGCGCACGCCGCCCACATCGGGCATCACCCAGCCGCCCGTGCTTGCCACTGTCCTGCGCGAATTGTGGGAGGCCGAAGGCGCCGATCCCGCCTGCCCCCGGATGCAGCGCCTGTACCGCGCCTGTCTTGCCAGCCACCGCTGGTTCCACACCTACCGCGATCCGCTGGGCAATGGGCTAGCGATGGTCACCCACAACTGGGAAACGGGCCGCGACAATTCGAGCGAGTGGGACGATGCGCTGGCGCGCGTCGATACCTCGGGCGTCGGCCCTTACCAGCGCCGCGACACCGGCCATGTCGATGCCGCAATGCGCCCGAAACAGGAGGAGTATGATCGCTACGTCGCCATTCTCCATTTCGGGCGGGAGTGCGGCTGGAACCACCGCACCATTGCCGATCATGGCCCCTTCCGGATGGTGGATGTCGGGATTTCGATGGAACTCCTGCGCGCAAACCGTGATCTGCTGGCCCTCGCCGAGGCGCAGGGCGATCATGCCGTGGCAGACGAACTGCGCGCCCGCATCGCCCTGTCCGAACGCGGCATGGACTGGCTGTGGAACGAGGAGGCAGGCGCCTATTGTTCGCGCGATGCGACAACCGGCCAGTCGTCCGGCCTTGTCACCAATGCCAGCTTCCTTGCCTTCTACGCGGGCGTGGGCACGGCCCACCAGCGCGCGCGGCTGATTGCGGCGCTGGAACGGATTGCGGGGAACACGCAATATCTCCTCCCCAGCCTTGAAGCGGGCAGCCGCGCCTATGATCACCGCCGTTACTGGCGCGGGCCAGTGTGGCTGGTGGTTAGCTACATGGTTGCGCAGGGCCTTGCCGAACAGGGCCACACCGATTGGGCGACACGCATCCGTGACGATTCTGCGCGCCTGATCGAAACATCGGGCTTCTACGAAAGCTTCAGCCCCGAAACCGGCGAGGGATCGGGCGGACCGGACTTTTCGTGGACGGCGGCGATGTGGCTGGCGTGGTGCGGGCAATGAGCCGCCTGTTCGCGCGGCCTGCCCCGGCCCACTATCCGTGGATCCTGATCGGCCTGCTCTGGATGGTCTCGTTCCTCAACTCGGCCGACCG
The DNA here is from genome assembly GCA_018991295.1 of Porphyrobacter sp. Taxonomy (GTDB): domain Bacteria; phylum Pseudomonadota; class Alphaproteobacteria; order Sphingomonadales; family Sphingomonadaceae; genus Erythrobacter. The sequence goes on from JAGKSZ010000059.1 coordinate 23,290, forward strand.
CGCAATTCTCAATGCGGTCAAGCCGCTGCTGCGCGATGCCTTTGCCATCACCGATGTGCAGCTGGGCGTGGTCGATACGGTGTTCTTCTGGACCTATGCCGTGTGCGCCTTCCTGTTCGGGCGGATCGGGGATTCGGTGCGCCGCCGCAACATGGTGCTGTTCGGCCTCTTGTTCTGGAGCATGGCGACCGGCTTCATGCCGATTGCAACCGGCTTTGCGATGCTTTTGGGCATGCGCACGCTGGTGGCGGTGGGGGAGAGCACCTACTACCCCACCGCTACCGCGCTCATCAGTTCATGGCACCGCCCTGCCATGCGCAGCCGCGCACTGGCTATCCACCAGACAGCGGTGTTTGCTGGCGGGGGGATCGGCAGCTGGGCAGCAGGGGCTTTGGCCGATGCGCATGGCTGGTCGATGCCGTTCATCGTCTTTGCATTGCTGGGCGGGGGGGTGTTCGGCGTGCTGATGTTCACCTTGCGCGACGATGCCCCCGCGCTTGCCGCCGTGGCCGCCGCGGACGCGCCCAGGCAAGAGCCGCTGCGCATCATTCTGCGCACCCCGGCCGCGCTGCTGCTGTGCGGGGTGTTCTGCCTTGCGACCGCTGCCTCGTCAGCCGTACTCAACTGGTGCAACACCTATGCGCATGATGTGCTGGGGCTGAACCTTGCCGATAGTGCGCTGGTGGGCCCGGTGATGATTACCACGGCAGGCTTTGGCTCGGTGCTGGTCGGCGGCTGGCTGTCCGACCGGCTGGCAAAGCGCCGCGTGACCGGGCGGGTCACCGTGCTTGCACTCGGCCTTGGGCTGGCGGCCTTGTTCCTCCTGCCCTTCCCGTGGGCGGGATCGGTGGTGATGGTGGGCGGGCTGCTGTTTGCCACCAGCTTCGGCAAGGGGCTGTTTGACGGCTGCATCTATGCCGCAATGCACGATGTCGTGCCCGACAGCGCCCGCGCCACGGCGGCAGGGCTGATGACCATGCTGGGCTTCCTTGGTGCAGGCGTATCGACCGTCGCGCTTCCCGCGATTGCGACGCACACCGGCCTTGCGGCGGGATTTGCGATGATGGCGGGGCTTTATGCACTTGCCGTGCTGGCGCTGCTTGGGGGCCGAGGCGCGATTGCCCGCGCCATTCAGGGCATGAACGAAAGGACGGATCGTGGCTGAAGATCGACTCTACGGCGCAATAGAGCTTGGCGGCACCAAGACGGTGCTGGCGATTGGCACAGCCGAGGGCCGAATTGTCGCGCGCCGTACCGTGCCGACCCGCCCGCCCGAGGAGGTCATCCGCGATGTCGCAGCCTTCTTCAATGACAGCGGGCCTGCCCTGACGGCACTGGGTGTTGGCGCGTTCGGGCCGATCATGATCGACCGCACGGCACCCAATTTCGGCCAGCTGTGCGAAACGAATAAGCCGGGCTGGAGCGGGTTCGATCTGGCAGGGGCGCTTGAACGGGCGACCCGTCTGCCCGTGCGGCTGGTGACCGATGTGGGCGCCGCTGCCATCGGGGAGGCCCGTGTGGGCGCGCTGCGCGGGCACCAGATCGGTATCTACCTGACGGTGGGCACCGGCATTGGCGGGGCTATCGTGGTTGACGGCAGCGTGCCACCTGCGCTGTTGCACCCCGAAATGGGCCATATCCTGCTTCAGCGCCTGCCGGGCGATGCAGCCCCCTCGACATGCCGCTTCCACGATAATTGCGCCGAAGGGCTCGCCGCTGGCCCGGCGATCATGGCGCGCTTCGGCAAATCGCTGGATCACTTCGCACCCGATGCCCCCGAATTTGAGATGATCGCGGATTATCTGGGGCAGATGTGCGGCCAACTGGTGCTGACCTTGTCTCCGCAGCGGATCGTGCTGGGCGGCGGGGTCTGCGGCGCGCCAGGCGTGGTGCCGGCCGCACACCGGGCGATGGTGCGGCATATGGGCAGCTATGCCCCGGCCGGCGTCGCTGCAGCAGGCTACATGACCACTCCCGCTCTTGGTCAGGATGCGGGCATTACCGGCGCACTGCTATGCGCAGCCGAAACCATGCGCGAACCGGCCTGAGTCCAGCCATCGCCCCTCAGGGCTGATTTCCTGCGTTTTCAGATCTTTGCGGAGATTTGGAGCGGTAGCGGGAAGCGAACCGCCGCCGTGTTGGTGATGGGTTGGCTGCCGTCGTCGATCATGCAGCCTGAGCCATTCTCACCTTGATGCGGTGGACTGTGCCGACGCCGACCTTGTGCTTGCGGGCGGTGGCGTTGATGCTGAGGCCTTGGGCAAGCGTCCGCTCGATCTGCTGGATGGTGATCGGAGGGATGGCTGGCCGTCCAGATCGCTTGGTCGAGCGGGCGAGCCCAGCCTTGATGCGGCTGCGGATCATCTCACGCTCGAAGTCGGCGAACACGCTCAGCATCCCGAACATCGCGCGACCACTCGGCGTTGAGGTGTCCAGCCCTTGGGTGTGGAGGTAGAGGTCCACGCCCTTGGCGTTGATCTCGTTGAGGAAGCCGATGAGGTCTTGGAGCGAGCGCCCGAGCCTATCGACTGCCCAGCTTGCGACCAGATCGATCTCACGACGAGCGACGGCCTTCAACATGGCATCGTAGGCGGGACGCTGATCCCGACCTTTGGCACCGCTGATCCCCTGATCCTCGAACTCGGCGACGATCTCCCAGCCCATCCTCTCAGCGACGGCGATGAGTTCACGGCGCTGGTTCTCGGTGGTCTGGTTGTCGGTTGAGACGCGGGTGTAGAGGGCGATGCGCTTGGTCATTCCAAGACCCTCTCACAGTTCTGGAAGGCGTCAAGCAGTTCATTAAGTTCGGCTTTTTCCTCGTCGATGGTGCACAGGATCAGTCGCACACGACGATCTCGACGGGCTGTCCGAGATGGTCGGCATAGGCATCTTTGATCTCAAGCTCGGTGGCATCGTCGGGGAGGATCGTCTCAGCCATCCACATGTTGAGGTAGCTGATGAGGTCGTCGAGCGCTTCGCGGCGGGAGTAGGATATCGTGACACGGCGGGCTGGGAGGCTGGTGCCTACGATTGCGACGAAGGCGGTCTGGCAGGCGTAGTGGGTAAACTGGGCTGGTCGGTGTTCCATGGTGTCCTTGGTAATTGATGGTGTCACCAGTTTACCAAAGGGGCTGTCCCGTCCGCATTATTCATCTGCATGGTCGGCGCAGATTCCCGTGCGTGCTATAGGGTCGCGGCGAGTATCAGCACTGATGGGGGATCACGGTATGGGGGCAGGAAGACTTCCCGAGCAGATCGGTGACCGTGCCGAGGCAGGTCGTCGCGCCATGCTTGAAGACCAGACGCCCGACCCTTTGATCGAGAAGCTCAAGGCCACGCCTGTCGAGCGGCGGATCGTGCCTGAAGAGAAGAACAGGCGACGGGCTGTCTCGGCTAAAGCTGGGCCGAGCAAAGGTGCCAAAGCGAAGGCGAAGGCAAGCGCCCTCCGATCCGCTCTACAAGAGGTGTGGTCACTGCAAGCCGAGATCGTCCGTTTGAACAAAGAGCACCAGATGAGGCTTCGCCAGATCGAGGTCTTGCAGAAGGAGGTCCAGCGGCAGCGTGACGAGATCGCGCGCCTCAAGGGTCAGCAGTAGTCCTTTCGAGCCCTACTCCAAAAATGTGACGCTGGTTCTCGCTGGTGCACCGCTTGGTCCATTGAGCAACAACTCTCACGGCCACAAAGACGTGGCAACCTCATCTCCAACGTGAGGCCAGCGGACAGGCCGCTCGGCTCCTTCCAAAAGAGCCACGCGTCAGAGCCTGTCCGCGCTTATTCCCAATCAACTGATTCCTGAACGCTTGAACTCGCGGTTTCCGAACTTCGGTTTCGAGCCATTTTCTGGGGCCGATTTCGGGGGAGGTTTTGGAAGGCGCGTCCACGGCCCGACTATCCGAGATAGGCACCGTCAGCACAGGAGTGGAGGGGGCGAGGGGAGAAGCGCGTTCATCGATCTCTTCGTCATCTCATCTCGTGTCCGAAATAGGCGAACTGGGAGAAGGCGAGGCATCTTGATGTCGCGGCTTCGACCAGTTCTGGCGGGAGACGAGGGACCGCCGCGCGAACCGGAGGCGCACGCCACTACATCAACCCAGCCAAGTCGGGACAAGTGATAGCATCGGCTCGAACCGAGCCTCAGGCTCGCTTCGGAATGGGCGAATGGGAGCAAGCCCACTCGCCCAGTCCTCGCGATCAGCGCATGTCACGCACTAAACTATATAGTCTTAAGAAATATAAGCGTGACATCCTCCGATAGTCGGGCCGTGGACACTCGAATAATGCACGGTCGGCGCGAATCAGGTAGAGTGAGCTTATGTTGAAACAATGAGGAGAAACATGAAGGTATACTACGACGATTCATATGCAGGAGCAGGGAAAACTGAGCGAGCGATCAAGGATATGGTGAAAGCGAAGCGCAAGACGCTGTTCTTCACCGAGAGGATCGAAAGCTTCGATGAACTTGAGCGACGCATAAACAAGCAGGCGGGAATCGATTGCACCGCGCCGATCATCGATAAGGTCTACAACTCCCAGACCGACCGTCTGGGATCAGTCTCACGGCAGATCGAGGCGCTTCCAGAGCGACATCAGCATCACGATCACGTCATCGTGATCGCGACGCATGCGGGCATGTTGCGATCCGACTTTTCGAGTTTCAGGGACTGGCACGTCATTGTGGATGAGGTGCCGCAGTTCGTGGATTATGAGGAGAAGCGCACACATCTCGACGCAGCCTTCTTCCAAACCCACTATCAGCTTGAGGCTGTGACGGGCGCGTGGAGCCTCGTAAAGGCAACCGACAAGGGGTCAGCGTTATCTGTCGCTGATGTCCTCACCGATCAATCTCACGATCACCTAGCGGTCTTCCATCGCCGAGTTCTTGAAGCAACGCCTGAGAGGTCGAACCGCTGCGTGCTGGTCAATCTGCCGAACTGGGATGTGATGTCGGATCGGAAGGTTCAATGGTGCTGGGCGAGCGCTTTCACCCTGAAAGAACTTGAGCACTTTGAGACGGTAACGCTGCTGGGAAATAAGTTTCGATCGGACGTGGGGGCGCTCATCTCACAGAAGATGGGCCTCAACGACATCGAGTGGGAGGCGCTTCCCCGTCCTTCAATGAAGCGATACTTTCAGTCCCGTCCCGTCCAGATCAGCTATTTCTCAGAGAGCCGCGCAGCTAGCCGATATCTATTCGAGTCCGAGGCGGGACAGGTCATGCTTCGTGAGGTCGGCGCTCGGTTGGCCAAGGAGTTGAAGGGGCTCGACCACATCTGGACGGCGAACGAACGGGAGAAGGGATCAAGGAAAGCTCCTCGCCCAAAGGCACTGCTTCACGGTGCGAGCATGGATGCTGCGAAGTATCTCTCCCCTCGGCAAGCAGGCACGAACCGCTACAAGAGTGTGAGCCATGGTCGTTCCCGTTCGCGAGGAAGAACGACCACCCTGCGCCTTTCCCCGTGGAACTGCCGCTGACGGCGATCCGCCACACCGATGCTGAGACGATCCTTGACCCCTTTGCCGGGTCGGGAACCACGGGAGTTGCCGCGAAGATGCTCGGGCGCAAGTTCATCGGGATTGAGCGGAACGGCGAATATGTGGAGCAGGCTCGGAAGCGGATTGAGGCTCAACCGACTCCGGCACGCGCTGCGTAGATCAACTCCGGGATGGACGCCACTTCAGACCCTAAAGGTCAGTTCTCTCGGATCAGCGCAGGCTGCGATAACTGCTACACCGTCCGCATGAATAACCTTGGCAACTATGACCGTTGAAGATAACTTTTATTCAAGGTGATGCTATGATTCTCAACATTGTCTTTGATGAAGAAGAGGATTTCTTTGGTTGGAAGTTCCGATACGTTACACCACGTAAGATAAGCGGTTGGGATTGGTGCCCTCGGAAGAGTGGCATATACTATTTTGATGGAGACGCTCTGCCCAATCTCGATCTTTGCATAATGAGTGGATACTTCAAGTTTTACGAAAAGCCTGAGATCGTATATCCCAATGAGATCGAAGAACTAAGAACTACAAAAAACGCGTTCTACGATTCATTGGAATTGCTCCAGCGGAACCGTGGCTGGGGCAGCGACATCAACATTTGTCTGATTCGAGATTTGACCAATATGTATGGCCGCGCGGTCTACGCTTACCAAAATCAGGTTCCTCAGCCTTTCGACAACCATGAAGAGACGCTCTATCGTCTCTCAAACTGGTATGTGCGATGATCCCAGACGGTCGGTCTGG